>NZ_CP029488.1:3892500-4141708 GCF_003177035.1 Salinisphaera sp. LB1
CGATCTTGTGCGCCGACAACGACATCAGCGCGATCGGCGTCCGCCTCACGTCGATCGCGAGTCGCGCCAGGCTTTGCGCCGCGTCCACATGCAGAGCGACACCAGCCGCCGCGCATTGCTCGGCGATCGCCGGAATATCGTGGATCACGCCGGTTTCGTTGTTGACGTGCATGATCGAAACCAGATCCGGGCCCTGCGCCAGGGCGGCCGCCAGCTCGTCCGGGTCGATCGCGCCGCCCTCGTCGACCGGCAGCCAGTCGACTGTCACCCCTTTTTTCGCAAGCACGGCAAGCGTGTCGCGAGTGGCCGGGTGTTCGGTCACCACGGAAACGATGCGCGCACCGTGGCCCACGAACTCGGCCACGCCGCGTAGCGCCAGATTCGATGATTCAGTCGCACCGGAGGTCCACACGATCTCGCGCGGTTCGGCGCCGATCAGCGCGGCCAGTGTCTCGCCGGCGGCGTCCACCCGCGCCCGGGCGCGACGCCCGGGCGGGTGCGGCGACGACGGATTGCCGGCGGCGTCCACCAGCGCCTCGTGCATGACCTCGGCCACGCCCGGCGCCAGCGGCGCAGTGGCCGCATGGTCGAGATAGATCGAGGCGCGCATATCAGACGTGATCGGTTTCCGGCTGCTTTTCGTCGAGGCGCGCGCCGAGCTGCCGGGTCAGTTGTTCCAGCTCGTCCTGCCGCCGCTCCAGCGCATCGATATGGTCGAGCATGGCGTCGATGCCGCGCGCGACCGGATCGGGCATGTCCTGGGTCACGCCATACATCGAGAAACCGATCCGATCGGCGGTTTCCTTGCGCCGGTCCTCGGGGGTGCCGTCCTTGCACTTGACCAGCTTGGCCGGCACGCCTACGGCGGTACAGCCGGGCGGGACTTCCTTGACCACGACAGCGTTCGACCCGATACGTGCGCCCTGGCCCACCGTGAACGGCCCGAGCACCTTGGCGCCGGCACCGACGACCACATCGTTCTCCAGCGTCGGATGACGCTTGCCCGGGCTCCAGCTGGTGCCGCCCAGGGTCACGCCCTGATAGATCGTGCAATCGTCGCCGATGATGGTGGTCTCGCCGATCGTGACACCGAAACCATGGTCGATGAAAAACCGACGCCCGATCACGGCACCGGGATGAATCTCGATGCCCGTGACCCAGCGCGACAGATGCGAAATGAATCGCGCGATCCATTTCATGCCATGGTTCCAGCACCAGTGGGCAACCCGGTGCCACCAGATCGCATGCAGCCCGGGATAGGTAAAGATGACTTCCCATACGCTACGGGCCGCCGGGTCGCGCTCGAATACCGTGTCCAGATCTTCCTTAAAGCGAGCAAACATCGGCTAACCCCAAACGTGGCGCCGCAGATATGGGCGGCGTGGCCTGTCGCCGGCGCGCGCCATCGCGCGCATGAACTCAAACGTACACGACTATCTCGGGCCGAAAACGCCAGGATCAAGTGTAGCGCCCACGTCCAGTGGGCGGCACGCGCTATCGGTCGTCACCCGCGCCCGGCTTGCGGTTGGGCAGCCGGCGCGGATCCAGCGCACGCAGCGCGCCGCGCAGGATGTTGGTCTCGATGCGATCCGGCGCCGCGCGATTGAACAGCCGCCGCAACCGTCGCATGAGGATGCGCGGCTCGTTCGGATCGAGAAATCCCGCCGCGACCAGCACATCGTGCCAGTGCTGGAACAGGCCTTCCATATCGGCGGCCGGAACCGGCACGTGCGCCTCGCCCGCAGCGATGCCGTGACCGCTGGCCACACGCAACTCATAAGCCACGACCTGCACCGCCGCCGCCAGATTGAGCGAGCTGTACTCGGGATTGGTCGGCACCTGAAGATGCAGCTGGCAACGATCCAGTTCGGCGTTGTTCAGCCCGGACCGCTCACGCCCGAATACCAGCGCCACTGGCCCGTTGGCGGTGGCCGCAACCGCGCGCGCGGCCGCGGCGCGCGCATCGATCAACGGCCACTGAGTTCGACGGCTGCGAGCGCTCGTGCCGATGGTCAGCACACAATCCGCCAGCGCCTGATCCAGCGTGTCGTACCGGCGCGCAGCAGCCAGCACATCATCGGCACCGGAGGCGCGCGCGGTGGCCTCGGGGTCCGGATAACGCTCGGGCGCGACCAGAGCCAGGTCCGACAAGCCCATAACCTTCATCGCGCGCGCTGCCGCACCGATATTGCCGGGATGCTGCGCCCCCACAAGCACGATGCGCAGGCGGGATAACACGGCCGCGTCGGGCGTCGGGTTCTGGGGCACGGAATCGCTCATCAAAGGATTTGGCTGCGGGGAAAAACAGGGCGCTAATGTTACGCTAGCTTCTTTTTAGGCGCCCGATTCATGCAACCCCTGACCAATATCGCAGTCACCGCCGCGCGGCGTGCCGGTGATGTCATCCTGTCCTATTACCGCCGTGGCGATACCGGCCAGGTGACCCGGAAAGCCGAGAACGATTTCGTGACCGAGGCCGACCAGCGCGCCGAAGCCACAATCATCGACACCATCCGGCGCAACTACCCGGGGCATGCGTTTCTGGCCGAGGAATCGGGCGAGACCGGCGACTCGGACACGGTCTGGGTGATCGACCCGATCGACGGCACCATGAACTTCATGCGCGGCATTCCGCATTTCTGCGTGTCGATCGGCTGTCGCGTCAACGGGGTGGTCGAGCACGGCGTGATCTACGACCCGGTCAAGGACGAGCTGTTCATCGCCGAGCGTGGCAAGGGGGCAAGCGTCGACGGCCACCGGATGCGCGTGTCGAACACGGTGCGCCTGCGCGAATCGATGCTGTCCACCGGTTTCGCGTACCGCCGTCAGGGCGATATCACGACTTATCTGCCGTTGTACAACCGCATGCTGTCGGCCTGCGGGCACATGCGGCATTCCGGGTCCGCCGCCCTCGACCTGGCCTATGTGGCGGCCGGCCGTCTCGACGGCTACTGGGAAATCGGCCTGTCGGCCTGGGATCTGGCCGCCGGCATGCTCATGGTCCGCGCCGCCGGCGGCATCGCATCCGATGCGCACGACAACGACGCCGATCCGCTGGAAACCGGTAATATCCTCGCGACCAACCCCAAACTCTACCCGCAGATGCTCGACAAGATCGTGAAAACTCCGCGCGGCGGGCGCTGATCGCGACGCGTCCTGGCTCAAGCCGCGCCCCGCCGGATGCTGACCGCGTCATTCAGCATGGCGCGGTCGGCATGCGATTCGGATTTCTCGTCTTTGACCACCTGGACGAGCCTGACCTGCTCGGCCCTTGAGAACTGATCGGCGTTTGGGCCGACCAGCGCAGGGCCGAGCGAACGCCTGCCGGTCGGCGGGCGCGCGGACAGCATCCGTTGCGCCAAGGGTCTCCGGTTGCTGCCGGACGTCGCGCTCGACGATGCGGGCGCACTCAATGCACTGTTCGCGCGCGGCGACATGGGCAGCCGCAGCGCCACCACCCGCTACGCCTCGCACGCGACTGGCCGGCGATGAGGCCATTCAGGTCGTCGAGCAACGTGATGTTCGCGACGAGAACATCGGGATTTCCGCCGGCATGGATATGACGCGGCCTATATCGCGGCCACCGCGGACGCCGGCACAGCCGGGCGCGTCCAGCGCTGGGCCGAGTTACTTACCCCGCTGGCATCCGTCATGGCGACCTGGTCATCCATGCCGACGCACTTCCTATCCCCATAGATAGCCGAAGGGCCATCGATGACGGACCTTGGTGGCATACCGGCGCGCCGTCCGCCCCGGTCAGCGCGCGGATCAGCGCGTGACCTTGGCGGCCTTCGCGGCGTCCTCTTCCTTGGGCGGGAACAGATCCTGGGCGCTGAGCTTGAAGTACAGCGCCAGCGCGCTGGCCACGAAGATCGACGAGTAGGTGCCGGTGATGATGCCCACCAGCAGTGCCGCAGCGAAGCCGTGGATGACCGGGCCGCCGAGGAAGAACAACGCCAGCAACGTCATCAGCGTGGTGCCCGAGGTCATCAGCGTACGCGCCAGCGTCTGGTTGATGGCGGCATTGGCGACTTCCTTCGGCGTGGCCTTGCGCATGCGCCGGAAGTTCTCGCGGATACGGTCGTAGACCACGATGGTGTCGTTGAGCGAGTAGCCGAGCACGGCCAGCAGTGCGGCCAGCACGGTCAGATCGAAATCCATGTGCGTGAGCGAAAACACGCCGAGCGTGATCACGATATCGTGCACCAGGGCGGCTACGGCGCCGGTGGCTAACTTCCAGTGAAAGCGGAAGATCACATAGATGAGAATCGCGATTACGGTATAGAGCAGTGCCAGCCCGCCCTTGTTGACCAGATCGCTGCCGACCTGCGGACCGACGAACTCGACCGATTGCAGCTTCGCGCCCGGTGGCCCGGACTTGAGCGCATTCATCACCTTGTCACCCACCGAGGCCGCCTTCTCCTGCCCGGCCGAGGCCGGCAGACGAATCAGCGCGGTCTCGGCGCTGCCGAAGTGTTGAACCGTGGGCTGCGCGTACCCGGCCGAACTGAGTGCACTGCGCACCTTGTTCAGGCTCACCTCGTGCGGGTATTGAACGTGCACGACGACACCGCCGGTGAAATCGATACCGAACGATAGCTTGCCGATCCCCAGCGATACGCAGCACACCAGCAGCACGATCGCGGACACGATCACCGCATACCGGCCCTTGCCGATGAAATCGATCGAGGTGTTGGACTTAATCAGACGCATAGCACGGGTCCTAGATCGAGAGCTTTTTGAGCCGCTTGCGGCGGCCGTACGTCAGATTGACGATCGCGCGCGTACCGATGATGGCGGTGAACATCGAAGTCACGATGCCCAGGCTGAGCGTCACCGCGAAGCCCTTGACCGGGCCGGTGCCGAAGCCGAACAGCATGAGGGCCGCGATCAGCGTCGTGATATTGGCATCGAAGATCGAACTGAAGGCTTTGTCGTAACCGCTCTTGATCGCCGACTGCGGCGTGTTGCCCGCATCCAGCTCTTCGCGTATGCGCTCGAAGATCAGCACGTTGGCGTCCACCGCCATGCCGATCGTCAGCACGATACCGGCAATGCCCGGAAGTGTCAGCGTGGCCTGCATGATCGACAGCGCGGCCATCACCAGCACCAGATTCATGAACAGCGCCAGATCCGCAATCAACCCGAATATGCCGTAGTAGATCGCCATGAAGGCCACCACCACCAGAAAACCGACCACCACCGCGCGTTCGCCCTCGGCAATGTTATCGGCGCCCAGGCTCGGCCCGATGGTGCGCTCGGATACGATGTTAACCGGCGCGGCCAAGGCGCCGGCGCGCAGCAACAGCGCGAGATCGTGTGCCTCACCCCGTTTCAGTCCCGTGGTCTGGAAGCGCTTGCCGAACGCGCTCTGAATATTGGCCACACTGATCACCCGCTGATCCTTGTGCTGGGTGGTGACCCGCTTGCCGTTCTTGTAATGGGTCTCCAAGCGAGTCTCCGTGTAGAGCACCGCCATCGGGTCACCGATGTGCGATGAGGTCACGTTGAACATCTTGCTTGCCGCCTGGCCGTCGAGCGTCACGAAAACGGCCGGCTGATTGGTTTTCTGGTCGAAGCCGGCCGAAGCATCGACGATCTGGTCGCCCGATGCGATGACGTCATCCTTGAGCAGGATCGGCTGACCGTTTTTGGTGTGGTACAGCTGATCGCCGGACGGAATATTGCCGGTTTTGGCGGCCTGCTGCGCATTATGCTTCTGATCCACCAGGCGATACTGCAGTGTCGCGGTCTTGCCGAGCAGACGCTTGGCCTGGGCCGTGTCCTGCACGCCCGGCAACTCGACCACGATGCGATCCTGCCCCTGACGCTGCACCAGTGGCTGGGACACGCCGAGTTCGTTGACGCGGTTGCGCAGCGTGGTGAGGTTCTGCTCGAGCGCAAAGTTGCGGATATGCTGGGCGCGGCTATCGGTGAGCGTCGCAACCAGCGTGTTGTCCGCGTTCGGCGCCTGTTTGAACTGCAGGTTATTGAACTGGCTCGGCAGTGCGTTCTCGGCCTTGTGCATGGCAGCGTCGCTGGGGAACACGAGCTTGACCGAGTCACCGTCGCGATAGGCGCGCTGGTAGCGGATCGAATGGTTGCGCAGGTAGTGCGGCACGTCGCGGGCATAGCGGTCGTAGGTGTTCTTGAACACCGCATCCATATCCACCTGCAGCAGGAAGTGCACGCCCCCGCGCAAATCCAGGCCCAGCGACATGGGCTGTGCCTTGATCGCCCGCAGCCAGGCCGGCGTGGAGGGCGCCAGATTGAGCGCCACCGTATAGTTATCGCCCAGCTTGCGCTTGAGGACACCGGCCGCCTTGAGCTGGGCGTCCGTACCGCCGTAACGCGCCAGCAGGCGGCCGTCGTTGAGCGTGACGGTCTGGGCCGCCATGTCCGCTTTGGACAGAATGCTCTTGACGCGGCTCTCCAGTTGCCGGGTCGCAGCATTGCCGTTGGCCTTGGAGACCTGCACCGCCGGCTGTTCGCCGAACAGGTTGGGCAACGCATAGAGTACGCCGACGACCAGCACGACGACGAGCAGAAGATATTTCCACAGCGGATAACGGTTCATAGGGCCCCGATCAATCGCAAAACGCAGGTCGTTCGCCGCGCGAACTTACAGCGAATCCATCGTGCCCTTGGGCACCACGCTGGTGACGGACGACTTCTGAACACGGATCTCCACATCCTTGGCCACTTCCACGACCAGGAAATTCTCGCCGACCTCACGAATGCGACCGGCCACGCCGCCAGCGGTGACGATCTCGCTGCCTTTCGACAGACTCTCGATCAGCTTCTTGTGTTCCTTCTGCCGCTTCATCTGCGGACGGATGACCAGGAAGAACATGATCGCGAAGAAAACCACGATCATGCCGATCGAGTAGATGGCGCTGCCGCCTTCGGCACCACCGCCTGCGGCGTGTGCAACGGGAATCAGAAAATCCATAATAAAAGCCCTCGTCGTAAGGTTACGCGGACTGCGCCGCAAACAAGCGGCACAGTATGCCATAGGGTTCGTTGCCGCCCGACGACCCGAGCCGCCGATGCACGGTGTCAGCCGCCGCCATATCCGCCATGGGCGGCCTGCGGCGTTCCGCGGCCTTCTGCCCCGGAGAAGAAGTCGCGCATGAAGGCCGCGTAGTCGCCCGCCTCGATCGCCGCGCGGACCCGCTGCATCAATCTTTGGTAGTAAGCCAGGTTGTGCCAGGTATTCAAACGCGACGCCAGAATCTCGCCACAGCGGAACAGGTGGTGCAGATAGGCCCGGCTGTAGTGCCGACAGGTATAACAGTCACAGGCCGCATCCAGCGGCGCCGTATCGTGCTTGTGCACGGCGTTCTTGATCTTGAGCACACCCTCGTGGGTGAACAGGTAGCCGTTGCGGGCGTTGCGTGTGGGCATGACGCAATCGAACATGTCAATGCCATAGGCCACGGACGCGACCAGATCGGCTGGCGTGCCGACCCCCATCAGATAGCGCGGGGCATCGGCCGGCGTTTCCGGCAGCACCCCCGCCAGCACCGCCGCCTTGTCCGCCCAGCCCTCGCCCACGGACACGCCGCCGATGGCATAGCCGTCGAAGCCAATATCCACCAGCGCGGCCATGGATTCCGCGCGCAGATCCGCAAACACGCTGCCCTGGTTGATGCCAAACAGCTTGTTGCCGGACTCGCCGTGCGCTTCACGACAGCGCGCGGCCCAGCGCATCGACAGCTGCATCGACTGGGCGGCGTCGGCCTTGGGCACCGGATAGTCGGTGCATTCGTCCAGGCACATGACAATATCGGAGTTCAGCGCATGCTGGACCTCGATCGAACGCTCCGGGGAAAGATACTGGCGCGAGCCGTCGAGCGGCGAGCGGAACGCCACGCCGTCCTCGCCCAGTTTGCGCATCTCGGCCAGCGACCAGACCTGGAAGCCGCCGGAATCGGTCAGGATCGGCCGATCCCAATGCATGAAGCGATGCAGGCCGCCATGCGCGCCGACGATCCCGGTGCCGGGGCGCAACATCAGGTGATAGGTATTGCCGAGCACGATCTCGGCGCCAAGCGCCGTCAGCTCCTCGGGCGTCATGCCCTTGACGGTGCCATAGGTCCCGACCGGCATGAAGGCCGGCGTTTCGACCGTGCCGTGCGGCAGATGCAGGCGGCCGCGGCGCGCATCGCCGTCCCGGCCCAGAGCTTCGTAGATCATGGCGGCGCAGTTTAGACACGCGCGCACGGCGCGTCGACTGGCGCGGCTCGCGCGGGCGCCGTCGCATCGCGATTGACGTGATTCGATGCCGGGCCACGATGATCGCATCTTCGATTGAGCCGGGCACAATGCTGTGTCTAGACTGGCCGCCATCGCTCGCCGCTACCGCAGGACACGTCGTTTCATGCCGCCCATCGCTCGCTCATCCGGTCTTGCCGCGACCCTGATCGCGACCGTCCTGCTGTGGAGCTCCATCGCGATGGCGGCCGGCACCGGCCGTGCCGCCCTGCCCGATCTCCGCGCGCTGGCGCAGCATGCCCGTGTCAGCGCGCTCGTGGTCCGTCTGCGCGACATGCACCCGATCGCTGCGCTGAACCCCGACGAACGCCTGCGCCCGGCCTCGGTCAGCAAATTGTTTTCAGCCTCGGCGGCATTGCAGCAATTCGGTCCGGCCCATCGCTTCACCTCGCGCTTCGCCAGTCACGGGGCGATCAGTCATGGCACGCTCAACGGCGATCTCGTGTTCGTGGGCGGGGGCGATCCATCGCTGGACAACCGGCGTCTGCACGAATTGGTGATGCGACTCAAAGCCCGCGGCGTGGACAAGGTCAGCGGCAATCTCGTGATCGACCAGGGTCTTTGGGGGCAGGTGCCGTGCCTGACCCAGGACCGCTGCGACGCCCACGAACGCGCCTCGCACGCTTATAGCGCCCCGCTGTCGTCAGCCGGCGTGAACTTCGGCACTGTCATGGCGACGGTTTACCCGGGCGACAGCGCCGGCGCGCCAACCCGGGTCGTGCTGCACCCCGAAGGCCTGCCGGGCTACCGTATCGACAATCAGGTCAACACGGTGCCCGCCAGCGCCAAGACGAGCCTGATGGCCTGGCGCACCTACGACGGCCGCCGCTCCACGCTGCACATCCGCGGCACACTGGCGGTCGGGCACGGCCCCTACGATTTCCAGCGCGCGGTCACCGGCGCTGCAGCGGAAACGGCGCGGGTGTTGTCTGCGATGCTGGCCAACGCGGGCATCCCTGTCGCCGGCACGGTCATCACCCGCAGCGGCAACGTCAACACCGACGGCACCACACTGGCGCGGGTGCAAAGCGCATCGCTGGCCGAGCAGCTGATTGCGATGATGGCGTATTCGAACAATTACATGGCCGACACGCTGACGCTCGACGTCGCCGCGAACAGCGGCCAGAGCCTCCCGTTGTCGCTGCCGCGTGCGTCGCAGGCGCTCGAAGCCCTATCGGCGCGCGCCAACGCATTCGCCTATCCCAAGGCCGCAGCCGGCAACGCAATCTTCGACAGCGGCAGCGGGCTGTCGCTGGGCAACCGTGTTTCCGCCCGAGACCTCGTCTCCCTGCTCGCTTACATGTTCCACCAGAACGCCCTGTTCCCCGCGTTCTATGGCAGCCTGCCGGTACCGGCCTCGGCCCCGTCAAAAACACTCAAACACGGCAATTCCGATTTCGAGACTCGCCTGGTCGCCAAGACCGGCACGCTCAGCGACCCGGTCACCGTGCGCGCCCTGGCCGGCTATTTTCGTCTCGCCGATGGCGGATTCGCAGCATACGGCATCGTGATCAACGGGACGAAATCCAAGCCGAACCTGACCTATCGCCAGACCGTGATGGCCTACCAGGACGATCTGGAAGGCATCCTGGCTCGGCATTGACTCGCCCGCGCGACACGCTTTCCTCGCACCGCCGCTCGCAGGTATACTCCGCACTCGCTATGCCCGGGTGGCGGAACTGGTAGACGCGTCGGATTCAAAATCCGATTTTGGAAACAAAGTGCGAGTTCGAGTCTCGCCCCGGGCACCATCCCTCCTTCTAGGGATGTACAGAGAGATCCACGAGAAGGCCCGCATACCTTGGTATCGCGGGCTTTTTTGTGCCCATAGCATCCACGAAGGTCTATTGCCATCCGGGGGTACATGGGGGTATATCTGGGGGTACAAGCCGCGTGCCTACCAAAATATACCCCCAGCACCATGCCCCTGACTGCCATAGAAGCCAAACAAGCCAAGCCCAAAGCCAAGCAGTACAAACTCGCTGACGGCGGCGGCCTTTATCTGCTGGTGCTGCCAAGCGGCGGCAAATACTGGCGCATGAAGTACCGCATCCACGGGAAAGAAAAGACGCTTGCCTTCGGCACGCTGGCCGACGTACCGCTTGCCGACGCACGAAGCCAACGCGAGCAGGCGCGCAAGCAGCTAGCCGACGGCCGAGACCCGATGGAAGTAAAGCGGCTGCAAGACGAAGCGGCCAAGGCCAACGCCGCTAATTCGTTCAAGGCGGTGGCGCTCGAATGGCACGATCACAAGCGCCCACGCTGGAGCGAAAAGCACGCCGCAAAGGTACTGCGCTCGCTGGAGGCCGACGTATTCCCGCAAATCGGCAAGCGGCCCATTGCCGAGATCACTGCGCCCGAACTGCTGCGCGTCATTCGCCATATCGAGAAGCGCGACGCCCTCGACTACTCTCATCGGGTGCTGCAACGCATCGGCATGGTGTTTCGCTATGCCATCGTGACCAGCAAGGCGACCTATAACCCGAGCGCCGATCTGGTGGGCGCCCTCAAGACGCGCAAGGCGACGCATCACGCCGCCCTATCCCGCGACGACCTGCCGGCTTTCCTGCACGACCTCGACCACTACGACGGCCACCTGCTGACCCGCTACGGCTTGCAGCTTATCGGGCTGACGTTCCTGCGCACCGCCGAACTACGCACCGCCGAATGGCACGAGATCGACTTCGACCGGGCCGAATGGCGAGTGCCGGCGCATCGCATGAAGATGAACCACGAACATATCGTGCCCCTCTCGACCCAGGCCATCGACCTATTGAACGCCCTGCGACCGATCACCGGGCATTACCGCTATATCTTCACCGGACGGAACAGCACGGCCCGTCCTATGAGCGAAAACACGCTGCTGTACGCCCTCTACCGGATGGGCTACAAGCGACAGGCGACCGTCCACGGATTCCGCGCGACAGCTTCAACAATTCTCAACGAGAGCGGCTTTCACCGCGACGCCATAGAGCGCCAGCTAGCCCACGCCGAACGCGACAAGGTACGCGCTGCCTATCACCGATCCGAATATCTGGATGAGCGGCGAACCATGATGCAGTGGTGGGCGGATTATCTCGACGGCTTGAAGCGGGGCGCAAACATAACCCTTCTCCACGCAAGAGCATGAAACCTGCTGAATTATGGAATAACCCGCCATGAAGAACGACAAAGCCACAGATGACGCGCCGAACTGGGAAGTAACTCCAGCCTTGGTTGAGTTCGAAAGCCGCCTAGCAAACAATTACAAGAACAACCTTATAGGTATTAAAGAACTTTTTGGGCGACTCATTTCTCTTGGCTGGGGCGACACTATTGCGCCAACTACACACTCGCGAGTCCTACTCGAAGAATTCATAAGCGGCGAAGGATCGATACGCTACCGAGACGCTGCGGACTCTATTTTTCAAGGCATTGCGACCGACAAGCCATCAATGAAACTACTTTTAGATACGCAGTTATTGTTAGCTTATCCACTATTGGTTATCGATTCATTGGAGCTCCAAAACGATTATTTTCGGGAGCTTCGAAACGGGCTGGAATCTATCAAGAAAGCGCTAATCGAAAATCCGATCGCAAACGAAGCAATTAGCGACCGTTTCTCTAATATTACCGAAGCAAAGACCGCCTCCTTAGATTCATTACTAGCTGATCTAATAGGCCAACTAGATTTTATTGAAAAGTTCAGAGCACAAACTTTGTCTGTGATTCTCGATAAGCGGCAAATAAATTCGGGTCGACCCAGGGCGATTAAATCAATGATTACGCTAAGCCTATGGCAATCGCTGCGATCATTCGACGCATCCATGCGGGCAGCAGCCAATATGCTGGCGCGTTTTTTTATCCAAAGCGGCATTGAGCTGCGCTCTGAGAAAAAATTGACCGAATCCATTTATCAGAGAATCCGAAATTATGAGCAAATCCGGTAAATAAGTCTCTCGACACATGGGGTATTTTTACCTCCGACGCCACTACGCGAGGCTTGCCATGTCGTTCCAAAGCACACCCAAGGAGTGCAGACATGGCCCAGCAAAGCCTTCTAAGGCTTCCCACCGTCAAAGCCCGCACCGGGCAGTCGCGTAGCTCAATTTACGCCGCCATCCAGCGCGGCGAGTTTCCTAAGCCCGTTCCCATCGGCGCCCGCGCCGTCGCGTGGGTTGAATCCGAGATAGACGACTACATCGAGCGCCAGATTCAGCGCCGGGGTGCAGCATGAACGCCCCCGCCTGGAAGCTGGAACTGTACGCGCTCGCCTACCGGCACAGCGAAACAGGAGCGCAATACGATCTAGCCGCCATGACCGAAGCCGAGCAGTACGCCACGCTGACTTGGCTGCGCCGCTATGCGGAGGGCCGGGCATGAAATCCCTACGCCAGCCCATCGACGCCAAGTGCAAGGATTGCATCTTCGATCCCGGTAGCGGTATGGGCACATGGCGCGAGCAAATCGCCCAATGCACCGCGCTCGCCTGCCCGTTATGGCCCGTCCGAACCGGGCCGGAGTCCGGGCCGTACCAACGCCCGGCTATCGACGACAAACTGCGCCAAGCCGCCGAGAAGCGCCGACGACGGCGAACAGCGTGCAATCGCAGCACGGAGGGCACGCCATGAGGACAACACGAAAAAGCCCCGCCTACGCCAATAGCCGGGGCCGTCACCAAAGCACTTCGATCTGCACCGCCATTAAACCGCAGCCTGTTGTCGGATACAAGCCATCGAATCATGGCGCCCGCCAGCCGTATCGGATGCGTGGACGTGTCTACTGATGGGCGCCGTTATCGACTGGTCCGGCGCGGTACTGATCCCGCCGGGCCGGTACACGCTGGGCTTCGTGGACTACCGAACCGCCGTGTACTTCCAGAAAGCCGCGAAGCTGGTGCTGACGTTTCGGGTACTGGATGCCGGCGAGCATTTCGGCATCGTACTGGATCGTTATTACAACGTGCAGCGGTTGACCACGAAGCCGGGCAAACGGGGCGGCTTCAAAATCGGCCCACGGTCGGACTTCCTGCGCGAATACTGCACGCTGTTTCCCGAGCGTTGTGCCAGGCGGCTGGATCGCATCCCGATCACCGAGCCCTTCAGCGGTGCCTATGTTGTCGGCGACGTTCAAACTGTTGCGAGGGACTATGCCCAGCGAACTATTCCCGACCCCGTGCGGTACAGCAAGATCGTGGCGCTTTTGAAAGTAGCCGGACCATGAATACCGGGTTTAGCGCAGACGACCCTATGCCTTCACCTGCACCTATACCTGACCTACTTGGCATCGTAGGCGAAGCGTTACACAGCAAGGGATGCAGGCGATGGGCTTGGCAGAGCAAAAGCCGTCGAATCGGCGATGAATTTGCAAAGCGGTGTGCTGTGCGCTATCCATAGAGGCACTTCCTGCCTATCTGACTACGCCGGACGCTGTAGCGAGATCATCCCCGATCCCGTGGCGGCGTCCGGTTTTGGGCATCGTCTGGTTCAGCGCCGCCCGGAAAACGCCTGGCAACTCCGAGCGGCGTTGTCTGCATCGTGGGCAGCTGGCATGTCTAACCATGAGTAAGCGCAGCCGAGACAAGGGCAAGCGCGGCGAACGCCAGCTAGCGGCTTTGCTGACTGCCGAAGGATTCCCGGCAAGCCGTGGCGTCCAATATCACGGCGGTACGGATTCGCCCGACGTGCGCTGTCCGGGTCTGCCCGGCATTCATTGGGAAGCCAAGCGCACCGAACGGCTACGACTGTATGAAGCGGTCGAACAAGCTGGGCACGATGCCGGCGACAAGCTGCCCGTGGTGGCGCACAAGGCCAATCACCGCGAATGGCTGGCGGTCTTGCCGCTGTCCGATCTGCTGGCAATTCTGCGTGCATCCGATTATTGCTTAACGCCATCCAGCAACAGCGAGGGCAGCAATGCGTGTGAAGCGAGATAAAACAGCCCAGCCGTTACGCGAGCCGACACCATGAGCCGCGACCGCTGGCGGCCGGCTATCGAATCGGCGCATCGCCTGAGTCTGGGCAGGCTGTTCGAGACCGGCGCGTTAGAAGTGGCTGCCGATACGTCGGGGTGCTGGCATTGGAGTCGCAACGGCGAAAAGGTGGCGGAGGTCCGCTACGAGGCCAGTCTAGGCGAGACCGAGGGCACGCTAGGCTTGTTCTACAACTGGACGCATGACGGCGAAGTGAAGGCTGTCCGCTGCCATATCCGCCTATCAAGTTTGCCGTTGAACTACGGCGGCCGGCGCTGGTACATGCATTGCCCGTACACTAACCGGCGCGCGCTCGTGCTCCACAAGTTTGCGGCTATCGAGCAATTCTGCCATCGCACGACGGTACGACCGCTGCCGACCTATGCCAGTCAGCGAGTCGGTGGTTGTGATCGCGTGATAGAGCAGCGCTGGGCACTACGCCGGAGGATGGGCGACACCATGAGCGATCTGTGCGGCGAGCCTTACAAGCCCAAGTGGATGCGCTGGCATACCTTCGAGCGCTACGCGGCCCGCGACGCAGAACTGGCCGCGCGTGAGGCCGCTTACATGAAACGCATGTTCGGCATCGCGTCAATTTATAACGTGGTTAGCCTATGGATTTAGGCATGGATCGGATCAAGCGCGGGCGTCGCACGCGTTGGTAATCGAAGGGAGAGAGGGTGAACTGTCCCGTGCGAACTGGCAAGAAACACTGGAAGCGCAACCTATTGCTAGGCGGATGATGCTTGTTTGGTCTGCTTCGCGCGGTCCCGACGGTATTGCCAGAACAAAAGTGCCTCGCAAACGAGGGCTGCCAGAACCGGAATTACGTGTGGTGATGGCCCACTGATTTCCCCAAGGGAAATGACAAGAACAAGCACCATCGCAATGCCGTGTGAAACTCCTGGCCGGCGTCGCAACGGAGGAATGATCTTCGCGATGATAAGCCAGACCGCAGCAACCATTAGAAATCCGGCGAATTGGCCAACAAACTCCCCAGTTATTACAGCGGACATATACCACCCTTGACTTAACGTCGAAATTCAGCGAGGCGGAAACCGTACGCTGCGTTGATTGGGATTTTTAACTGGCGCCCCTTGATACGAATTGCGCCTGACATCAACAAGCGGCCAAGTTTGGTTATAGCATTGGGACTTCAGGTCGCCCAGCGAGACCTTTGGCTACAAGGTGCACCTTTCGGCCATAGTCTCGGCAGATTCTATGCATTCGCGTGCGGGCGATACAGAAGCATTACGATCACCGCTAAAGAAGTAATCCGCGATGCAGAAAACGGCCGAGTGCAGGCCGGATCGTGGTGGCCAGCACTCTACCGGTAGACAAATACCACGAAGCGGGCTATGCCATAGCTACGAGTAGAGAATACGGGAGGCATCGTGGCAAGCGCCCAGAATCAGAAGCGGGCTCTTCTGCACTGACATGCGCTAGAGAGGGATGACTGCCGCCGACAAATCCGTTTCAATACAAGCTCCTACACAAATACAGAAGGGGTTTGTAGATGGCGGCAACCATCCCAAGTTGGATTGTTGGTCTGCGCGGGCAGTGCGTCAAGGGCGTGGCGTGGGACGAAGCTCGTGGCACGCTGGTGTTTCACTGCGACCGCGATCGCCGCTTCGTGCCGGTGGATCACCGGAGCGGCGCACGAGGCACCGTCAATCGACGGCTGCGTCGCGAGGTTCAGGATCTGCCGATCTGGGGCCGCTCAGTGACGCTCTCGATCGCGTACTGTCAGCTCAAGATCGGGGCGACGGATCGCCGTATGGAACGGCTGTCGTTCGTCGAGCCCGGCCATGGCTTCACACGCCGCTATGCGCGGTTTGTCAGCCAACTGGCTCGGCATATCAGCATCGCCGCCGTCGCGGCTTACACCGGCCTGGCGTGGCGTACGGTCAAGGCTATGGACGAACGGGCGTTGACGCGTGATCTGCCGGCTCTGGATCCTGGCGCACTGACCGGCCTGCGGCATCTGGGCGTCGACGAGGTCGCCCGCGCCAAGGGCCATGATTATCTGACCATCGTCTACGACCTCGAGTCCGGCGATCTGGTATGGGTCACCGAGGGCCGTCGCAAGGCCGGCCTGACGGCGTTTTTCGATCAGCTCGATGAGCCCGTTGCCCAGGGCATCGAGGCCGTAGCCATGGATATGTGGAAGCCCTTTGAACAGGCGGTGGCCGAGGCGTTGCCGAACGCCGCCATCGTCTTCGATCGCTTCCATGTCATGCAGCAGTATTCGAAGGTGATCGATACCGTCCGCCGAACCGAGTTCAAGCGGGCAACCCACGCCGACAAGCAGGTCTTGGTTGGCAGCCGTTATCTGCTGCTCAAAAACGCCGAACGCTTGAGCGATAGCCAGGCCGCGCGACTCGATCGGTTGCTCGCCGTCAATGGCCCGCTCAACGCAGTCTATGCCTTGAAAGAACAGCTCCAGCAACTGTGGCACGCCCCAGCGAGCTTCACCGTCATGGGCCAGCGCCTGGATGCCTGGTGTGCCTTGGCCGAGGCCACCGGGCTGGCCCCCATGAAACGCTTCGTGGCGATGCTACAGCGGCATCGCACCGGGATCTGCAACTACGCGGCCCACCCCATCACCACCGCCCGACTCGAAGGCGGCCACGTCGCGATCGGGTTGATCCGTAAACGCGCTCGCGGACTGCTCGATACCGAATACTTCAAACTCAAAATCCGGCAAAGCGCAACGCCCGAACCACCCCTTGGCCTGTACGCTCTGACCGGATGATTGGCTCAAACCATGTCACAAGAGCCCAGAAGCGCTGGCGGGAAAACAGCGGCAAGAAACGGATCGAGGTCTATCTACCGGTAGATACGCTCGCCATGCTGGACGGGCTGGCGTCAGAGCGTGGCCTATCGCGGGCTGGCGTCATTGCCCAACTTATCAGCGATCAGCGCCAGGCGGCGCCGACAGAGGCCCGGAGCAAAGGCTATAGCTGGCGTAAAGCCACGAGCAGCGATGACTTCGACTGGCTCGTGATCGTGGACGGCGAGCCCATTGCAGGCGTCAAGCGCGACGACGTGAACGGCTGGCGCGGGAAGTACCTGCAAGGCTCAATGGCCTACAAGTGGGCGAAGGGCAAGACACGCGACAAGGTGGCATTCGATCTGCTGGACGCGCCTTATATCTACCGGTAGATCAATTACGCCCGCTAGTTAGAGGTGAGGCCGGCGCCAATCTTAAACGCTACAACGGCGCGCGCACGAGCTACGCGCTATCTACCGGTAGACCTATCGCGCACTGAATCAAGCACACGCAGTTATGCTCGCAGTCTTTCGAGGGGTAACATTGCCCCGCGCCACGTACCCACCACGAAAATTTGGGGGTACATTTGGGGGTATATTGAAACATGCCATCGAAGTTTTTACTTACTGGTCAACATGATACAAACCAGATGTGGTAGCCGCCCCGGCACCATCCCGCCTTCTAGGGATGTGCAAAGAGATACACGAGAAGGCCCGCATACCTTGGTATCGCGGGCTTTTTTGTGCCGGCCGCACCGGATGCGCCTATTGCCAATCCGAGCTTTGCTGTGCGCTTTGAGCAGCATCTAGTCGCGCGACCAGAGCGAGAGCCCGCTTCGGATCTCGCCGAAGGCCGCTCGCCCGAAGGGTTGTCCGTTTATTACTCGATGCGACGCCGCCGACGCTGATCGTTGCCGGCGCATACCAAGCCGCTTACGCCTCGCCTGCTGCCCCCGCCTATTTTCCAGCATCGGTAGTGCAGACGCGCGCCAGCTGTAAACTAGGTATCGGCTCTAGTCGCAACTTAAAGCGAGCGGTCGTCAAACTGTTCGCATCAGTTATAATGGTGCCCTAATGATTTTCGTTGCATAGGCAAACTTCGTGGAAAAAGTACGAAGATCGTGCCAAGACAAACAACGGGTATCAAGCGGCATCGAAGGTCTCGACGCCGTGCTTCACGGTGGCTTCGTGCCCCGCCGCGCTTATCTGGTTTCCGGCGGACCCGGCAGCGGCAAGACCACTCTGGGATTGCATTTCCTGGCTGCGGCCCGAGGCGAACCGGCACTATTGGTCAGCCTTGGCGAGGCGGCGGACGACATCCGCGCGGACGCCGAAAGCATCGGCCTGGATCTGTCCACAATCACACTGCTTGATCTCACGCCAGGGCGTGCCGACAGCGACCACGCCAGTTACAAACTGCTGGAACCGTGGGAGGCCGAGGCGCCGGACCTGCGCGAGCGCATCGATTCGGTCTGTCCTCATGGCGTGCCGCGGCGCGTATTCATTGACGCTTTGAGCCAGTTCCGCCATCTGGTGCCGGATGCCTTCCAGTTCCGTAAGCAGGTCATGGCGTTGCTGCAATACCTGACGGCGGCCGGTGCGACCGTCGTTTTCACGGCCGAACAGGGCTCGGCAGCGGATGACGACCTGCAGTATCTGGGGGACGGTATTCTGAAACTCGAGCAGAGCCCGGACGGGCGGGCTCTGCATGTCGTCAAGTGTCGCGGCGCGGGGTTTGCCGAAGGCCGGCATGCCGTACGCCTGGGTAGTTGCGGGATGCGGGTCTATCCCCGCTTGATTCCCGAGGACCACCGGCAGAGCTTTACCCCCGAAGCGATTCCTTTCGGACTGGCCGAACTCGATGCGCTGACCGGAGGCGGGTTGCAACGCGGCACCGTCACCCTGATCTCGGGACCATCGGGTGTCGGCAAGACATCGCTCGGGACCCATGTGATGGGCGAGGCGGCACGCCGGGGGGAGCGCTCTGCCATCTTCACCTTCGAGGAGCGGGTCGGCACCCTCAGCCATCGTTGCGAGCAGATCGGTATCCCGCTAAGCCAAATGATGGACGCCGGTACACTGGCGGTTCGAGAGGTCGAGCCGTTGCGGTACATGCCCGAGGAGTTCGCCTGCAGCGTCCAGCGCGAGGTGGAAGAGCGCGGCGTGCGAATGGTCATGCTCGACAGTCTCTCGGGCTATCGCCAGTCTGTGCGCGGCCAGGACATCACGCCGCATATCCATGCGCTTTGCCGGTATCTTTCGAACATGGGCGTCACCGTGCTGCTGATTAACGAGATCAGCGCCATAGCCGGCGGCGAGGTCCGCGTGAGTGAATACGGTATCAGCTATCTTGCGGACGCCGTGCTCATGCTGCGCTATATCGAGCTTGATGGAGAGTTACGCAAGACCATCGGCACGCTTAAAAAGCGTACCGGTGATTTCGAGAAGACGCTGCGCCATTTCGACATCACCCGTAACGGCCTCAGCGTGGGCGACCCCATCAAAGGAATGCGCGGCATCATCAGTGGTATGCCTGAATTGCAGGACAACGCGTGAGGTCTGCAGATGACACCAGAGTGTGGCGTAGCGTCGGCGACGGAAGCCACGAGGGCAAGGATCGGCGCGGCCATCCGCTCGGATGGCGATTTCCGGCTACTTGCGCGGCTGCTGGCACCGGACGACACTCTGACTTTAACCCGTCTGCAAGATGACGACCTGGATTCGCTCAAGCTGGATCTGCTCATCGCCGATGCGTTATCGTTTCGGCGCCTGCGCGAACCGATCATGCAGCGCCGTGAAGACGCCGGATTGGTCGTGCTCCCGGTTCTGGTCCTCGCGCCACAGAATAAAGGGACGACGGGACGGCTACCGGCAGAACTGGGCTCTTCGATAGAAGATATTCTGCGTCTTCCGACGACCGGCCCTGAACTGCGTGCGCGTATTTCCAATCTGCTGCACCTGCGGGCGCTTTCCCAGCGCCAGTACCTCGCCCACGACGCGACGCGCCGGGAGCTCAGCGGACTGAGCCGGGCGCTGCGTACGCTGCACGCCTGCAACGAAATCATGCTGCGCAAGACCACCGAGGAGGGATTGCTCGGGGCGATCTGCCGCATGATCGCTCAGTCCGAGGGCTATTCCCTGGCCTGGGTCGGTTTTCTGGAGGATGAAACCGGTTCGAAAACCGCCGGCAACATCCGAAAGGTCGCAATCGCCGGCCCGGCCGCCGAATTTGCCCGGAGCACTCGGGTTGATGTGGGCGACCCCGCTCAGGGACAGGGACCGTCGGGGCGTGCCATTGCCACGGGTGAAACCCAGATCGCCGCCGATCTGGCCCTGGACGCCAGCGTTGAACCCTGGCGCGAAGAAATCAGGGCCTGGGGCCTGGGCGCGATGATCGCGCTACCGCTCAAACCGAGCGCGGGACCGCCGGGTGTGTTGAGCGTTTTCTCGGCGCACAGCGGCGATTTCGAAGGCGAGGTACGCAAACTGCTCGAACGCCTGGCCGCGAACCTCACGTTCGGGCTGGACAAGTTGCAGATGCAGCGTGAGCGTGAACGTCAGGCCGATGAGATCCGCCAGCTCGCCTATCAAGATCCACTCACGGGGCTGCCCAACCGGCGCTTCCTGCTGCAACAGTTCCACCAGGATCACACGGCTCGAATAGCCCAAGGGGGCAAACCGAAGGCGGCGGCCGTGCTGTTCATCGATATCAACGATTTCAAGCTGGTCAACGATGCACTGGGGCATGTGGCGGGCGATCGCATGCTGCGCAGCGTCAGTCAGCGTATTCAGGGCACCCTGCGTAAGAGGGACTGGGTGACGCGCCAGGGTGGCGATGAGTTCATTGCGATCATGATGGACAACCCGCGGCGTGCGCTTGCCGCCGAGGACACTGAACAGAGCGTGCAACGCCTGGCCGAAGCCGCGGAGACCCTGGCAACACGCATCATCCGAATTCTGCGTCGCCCTTTCGATATCGAGGGATTCAGCCACCGCATCGATGCAAGTATCGGCATCAGCCTCTTTCCCTACTACAGCGCAGACCCCGAATCCGTCATAAGTCAGGCCGACACCGCGATGTACCAGGCTAAACAGGCCGGCAATGGTATCGCCTTCTATTCCCCGGAAACCGCGCAGAGGCGCCAGCGACGTTTCACGCTCGAAGCGCGCTTGCATCACGCGTTGGAGCACGAAGAATTCAGCCTGCACTATCAGCCGCTGTGGGAGACAACGACCGGACGGGTCGTGGGCGTGGAGGCCCTGCTGCGCTGGCAGGATAGCCAGGGCGCCAGCATATCTCCGGGCGAATTCATCCCGGTGGCCGAGGAAATCGGCCTGATCGGGCCGATCGGCGATTGGGTTCTGCGGACCGCGGCCCGCCAGATTGCGCAATGGCGGCGCGATGGCCTGGCGTTGTACATGTCGGTGAATCTTGCCGTCAGTCAATTGCAGGGGCCGGACGCCGCGCGCCATATCGCCGACCTGGCAGCTGCAGGCGGCGCGGCACCGGAGTGGTGGTCGCTCGAGGTGACCGAGGATATGCTGATGCACGATGTGCAATCGGTCGAGCATTCCATGCGCGAGCTGAGCGCACTCGGGTTTCGCTTCGCCCTGGATGACTTCGGCCGCGGCTACTCGTCGCTCGGGCGCTTGCAGTCGCTGCCATTGCACACCCTCAAGATCGACAAGTTGTTCGTGGACGAACTGGCATCGAACGAGCGGGGCAATTCCATCATCGCCGCCATCACCGATATGGCACGCAATCTATCGATGGAGACCCTGGCGGAAGGCATCGAGACCGACGCCCAGCGCATGCGACTGGTTGAGTTGGGCTGCCGCTGGGGACAGGGCTTCTGGCTCAGCGCGGCCCGTCCGCCCGAGGAGATTCCCTCTTTGGTGGAGGCGAGTCTTGCCGGTTCATGAGGATCAACGCACCGTCGTCAAGCACAGCCAGATTGTAGATTCAGCGCTTGCGCTCACCGAGCGCGGCTCACAACGCCCCATTCGATTATGTACGATACGCAGCGGGCTGAATAAGCCAGGGCATTTTGTCCGCAAATGCATGCCAATGAGCGGCAATAAGAAGGAAGATCAAGGCGCCGCTGCTTCCAGCGCGCGAGCCATCGCATCGTCAAGCCTTCCACTGAACTTTGCACACAATCAACACGCCCCATGCGCCGAAAAGCCTCCATCATGCGATGAATCAGCATGGCGAGACATTCAAACCCGGGGCGAATCCATTGCCTGCATGCTCGGACTCATTTTTCTGCGAAATCAACTGGCTGTTCGTATGCCCCTTCAATCCGCCGCAGCAGAACACGGCCCCGTCACGCCCGGGAAACCCCAGATGAACATTGACACGCGACTGTTGGCCGACTGCCATCGGCTGGGCACGCTGGAACGCGCCACCGTGCTACTGCATCGTCATTCGGCGGTGGGCTGGCTGATCCTGGTGCCCGATACCGATGCCCAGGACTGGCACGAACTGGACGATGCGGAATGCGAGCGCGTGAATGCTCAGGTCCGCGCATTGTGTGGCTGGGCCGCCGACGGGTTCAGCGCCGATAAGATGAACGTGGCGACACTGGGCAATGAGGTCGCCCAGATGCATATTCATATCATCGCGCGCCACCGCCACGATGCCTGCTGGCCCGCGCCGGTCTGGGGCCGACTGCCGGCGGGCGACCCCGGCTATGACGAAACCCGCATTGCAGGGCTGCGCGCGGCGCTGTCGCGCGATCTTCGGCTGGTCCCCGCGGAGGCGGACGACGCATGAGCACCCAGCACGACGAACTCGAAGTACGGATCGCCTATCAAGACGATGCGATCGAACAACTCAGCCGGCAGCTGTTCGCCCAGTCACGCGAGCTCGCACGGATGGCCGAGCGCTGCCGGCAACTCGAGGAACGCGTACAACGGCTGGCCGAAGGCGAGCCGGACGCCGCGACCGACGAAACCCCGCCGCATTACTGACAACGCATCGACCGCCGCCGCCAGCGTCACGCGTGGTGTGCCGACTGGCGCGCGCTGAACCGTTCCGGGCAGGCGTGCGGGTGATCGCGATCAGAACTGGATTCGCCCCCCGCCCTGACCGCCACCAAAGCCCCCTTGGCCGCCGCCCTGGCCGGGCACCTGGATCTTCTGGCCCTGCTGCCGCTGCATTTCCTTGAGCTCCTCGATCGCCCGCTCGGCTTCGGCATTGACCGCCGCGGGAAACTGCTCGATCGCGCCCGCCAGGTCGTCGGCTTCCAGCTCGAACGACAACGGCAGGCTGCCCGCCGGCGTCATCAGGCTGGCCGACCCCTCGAAACGCACGTCGCGCGAATCGTCATCCTCGCCATTGGCGGTCACCGGAATCAGCTTGCGAATGCTGCCCACCTTCAGATCGGAGAAGGACTCTTCCCGATACATGTGATCGGCATCGATCTTGATCTCGGGCATGTTGTTATCGGCCATCTCTGAAATCCTGTCGCTATGATTGATGGGACAAAGGATAACAGCGACCGCGGCAACGTCGAGCGCTTGACCGCGGGCGGGTGCGCTTCGCCAGTCGACCCTCCGCGATCGTCACCACGCGGCGGGTCGCCGTCGGTATCAGTGACCGGCGGCGATCATCGTGCCGGTGGCGTCCTGCGATTCGCTGACCCGAACCATGATTGGCAATACCCGCACGCCGGCGGGCAGATTGTCGTCGTTGACGGTAATTACCGCCTGACCGGCCTGGGACACATCTCATGGGCATCGCCTCGATCAGGCCGTCGGCGAGCACGGCCTGGCTGGCCGGGTACCCAAGATATCGGCCGGCCAGAAGCGCCATCCGGGCGGCATGCTGCATGCGTCGCCGCCGCATCAACCGGTGTTTCTCATGCCGGCGGCGATGGCATTGATCGAGCGCAGGACCGGATCGAGCCAGATCCGGTCACCGCCCTCGCGATAACGCGTGAGCGCCGCGATCTGGATGTGGTTGAGCGGGTCCAGATAGGGCCGGCGCCGATCGAGTGACGTACGCAGCACCGGATCGTCGTCCAGCAGGCTGGACTCGCCGGTAATACCGAGAATACCGGCAACCGCGCGCTCGTATTCGGCGTGAATGGCTTCGAAGATATGCCCCTGCCCCGTCGCCAACTGGGCATATTCCGAGGCGATCGTCATATCCGCCTTGGCCAGCGACATCTGGACGTTGTCGATAATGGTGCGGAAATACGGCCATTCCCGATACAACGACTGCAACGTCGGGGTATCGACGCCGCCTTCGGTGAGTGCGGTACCCAGACCCAGCCAACCCGGCAGCGTATGCCGTGACTGCGCCCAGGCGAACACCCAGGAAATCGCCCGGATCGAAGACTTGTCGAGCTTGGCCTTCGACGGCCGCGAACCGGGCCGGGAACCGATGTTCAGCGCGCCGATCTCGGCGGTGGGCGTGGCCGCCTGGAAATACTCGAAGAACCCCTCGGTGTTCTCGGTCAGGTCGCGATAGAAACGCTCGCCGCGGTCCGAGAGTTTCGCCGCCTTGTCGGAGAAATCGGCATCGGTGGCCCGGGTACCACTGGCCTTGAGGGTACCGGTCACCCCGAGCGTGAGCTCGTGCACCGCGGTTTCCGGGTTGCTGTACTTGGCGAAGATCATCTCGCCCTGTTCGGTGAACTTGATCTTCGAGCGGACGGTGCCCGGCGGCTGCGACAGGATCGCCTGATGGGTCGGCCCGCCACCGCGCCCGACGGTGCCGCCGCGACCATGGAACAGCACGCAGTCCACGCCGTGGCGCTCGCACAGGGCCACGGCTTCCTGCTGGGCGCGATACAACTGCCAGCGCGAAGTCATGATGCCGCCGTCCTTGCAGGAATCGGAGTAGCCGAGCATGACCTCCTGGCGCAGCATGCCGTCGTCTGCGCCGGCTTCGACGAAGGCCCGGTAGTGGCTGTTTTCCAGCAGCTTGTCCAGCACCGGCTCGATGTGCTCCAGATCGGCGACGGTTTCGAACAACGGCGCGATCGCCAGTGGCGGCGCGATCTCACCGCCCGGCTCGTACACGCCGGTCACCCGCATCAGCCAGACCAGCGCCAGCACATCCGAAGCACTATGCGTCATCGAAATCACATAGCTGCCAAAAGCGGCGTTGCCGAGGGTACGCGTGAACTCGCGCACCACAGCCAGGCTTTCCAGCGTGTCTTCGACATCCGAGGAAATATCGAGTCGGCCGAGCGCCGGCGTATCGTCGCGGGCCAGTTCACGGTCGAGAATCTCGACCCGGCCCGCCTCGTCCAGCGACGCGTAGTTCGCCTCGATCTTCAACGCCGCCATCAACTCCTGCACGCATTGCGTGTGCCGGGTCGATTCCTCGCGCAAGTCCAGACGCGCAAGATGAAAACCGAACGTCTCGACCAGGCGCTGCCAATCCTTGATGCGATCGTGGGCGATCGCCTCGTCGCCGTGGCCGATCAGCGATTCACGCATGATGCGGATATCGTCGACCAGATCGGCTGCCGAGGCATAAGCCAGCGGCGGCCGCTCGCTGCGTTCGGCGCGCAGGCGCAGCTCGGTCTGGATCTGGTCGATCATTGCCGAGATCCGGCGGCGCATGAGATAGAGCTTGCGGCGATACGGCTCCGCGGCGTAGCGTTCGGGGCGCGTCCCGGTGTGCGCGGCGAGGCGTTGCTCGTCGTCCTCCAGCCCGGCCAGGAACGCGTCGCTCGGGCGACACCAGCGCGCCGAAAATGACAGCCGGCTCGACAGTTCATCGATACGACGCAGATATTCCGACAGGATCTCGCGCGACTGCAGACGCAGCGCATAGCGTGTCTCGCGGGCGGTAACGTAGGGGTTACCGTCTCGGTCGCCGCCGATCCAGGAACCGAACGTCAGCACGGCCGGCGCATCGACGCGCTCGCCGTAGTTGTTCTCGATCGCCTTTTCCAGGTTGCGATAGATCTGCGGCACGCTCGAAAACAGCGACGCCCGGAAGTAGTACAGGCCGTTGCGGATTTCATCCTCGACCGTGGGCCGCGAGCCGCGCAGTTCCTCGGTCTTCCAGAGCACCTGGATGTTCTGGCGGATGTGCTCCTCGATTTCGGCGCGCTCGAGCTCGTCGGGATTGCCGAAGGTCAGTTGCTGGAACCACTCGAAGATGCGCCGCAGCGCATCCAGCACCGCGCGCGGCTTGGCCTCGGTCGGATGGGCGGTAAACACCGGGATGAACGACAGATTCGACAGCTGCGCCATCGCGTCGTCCAGCGTCACGCCGTGGGCGGCCATGTCGGCCAGGGTGCGATTGAACGAGCCGAGCCAGCGCGGATCGCCGTCCGCGGCCAGGCGCCGGCGGGTGCGATGCGCGTGCAGTTCCTCCAGCAGGTTCGCCAGATTGAAGTAGATCGCGAATGCGCGCGTGACCTCGGTCATGGTCTCGGCTGGCAGCGAATCGATCGTCGACATCAGCCGGGCCCGCTGTTCGGCGTCCTCGGTCTCGCGCAGCGCGATGAATCCCCGGCGCAGCGTCTCGACCGTGTCGAAGACCTCGGAACGGGCCTGCGACTGGAGCACGTCGCCCAGCAGCGAACCGGCCCGGCGGACCTGGGCCCGCAGTTCGCGATCGGCCTCGGCGAGATCGGCGTCGCCCGCGGCGGGATGCTTTTCGTTGATCGATGGATTCATGCGTCTGCCTGGCCTGTCTTCGTTTTGCTTGTCACCGAAGCATATCAGCGTTGGCGAGGCTTGCCCGCAGGACACCCGGCGCCGGACACTGATGTAGCATGAATGCGCCGGACGCCACCGGCGATGACCGACTCACGGCCCGAACCCGATGCCCGCCATGCCCGAGCCCATGAATTTCTGCCCGAACTGCGGCGCCCCGACGGTCTTCCGTATACCCGAGGGCGACGACCGCAAGCGCAACATCTGTACCGCGACCGGGGAGATTTTCTACGACAACCCGCGCAACGTGGTGGGCACCATCGTCGAACGCGACGGGCGCATCCTGATGTGCCGGCGGGCGATCGAGCCGCGGCTGCATTTCTGGACGCTGCCGGCCGGCTTTCTCGAACTCGGCGAAACCAGCGCCGGCGGCGCCGCGCGCGAAACCCTCGAGGAAGCCGGCGTTCAGGTCGGTCAGCCGCGCCTGTTCAATCTGATCGATGTCACGCATATCGGTCAGATCCACATATTCTTCATCGCGGATATGATCGGCGACGACTACGCACCGGGCCGGGAAAGCGCCGAGGTGCGCTTTCTCGCCGAGGACGAGATCGATTGGCCGCAGCTGGCATTCCCGACCATCCATCGCACGCTCCAGCGATACTTCGCGGATCGCAGGGCCGGCGAGTTCGGCATCCACGTCGAATCGCTGGGGACCGCGGACTGGCGCGCGATGGCGCTGGACCGGGAACCGCGCGATTAGGGTCCGTTACAATGCGGGCCGATAAAAACGGCCGCCGACGCGCCGGATTGCGGCCCAAAATGATTCTCGCGGCGCGGGCAACTGGTAAACTGCGCGCCTTCCCGCTCTTTCCGACAGCTACAAGCGACGAGGCTGACCATGACCTTCGTTGTCACCGAAAACTGCATCAAGTGCAAATACACCGACTGCGTGGAAGTCTGCCCGGTCGATTGTTTCCATGAAGGCCCGAATTTCCTGGCCATCGACCCCGAGGAGTGCATCGACTGCACGCTTTGCGAGCCGGAGTGCCCGGTCGAGGCGATTGTCTCCGAGGACGATCTACCCGAGGACCAGGCTGACTTCCTGCAACTCAACGCCGAGCTCGCGGCCGAATGGCCGGTGATCACCGAGGTCAAGAAACCACCGGAAGACGCCGACGAATGGGCCGACAAGCCGAACAAGCGAGAATTGCTCGAGCGTTGAGCCGCCCGAACCGGCGCACTCAGTTCGGTGTCGCCCGCATGTCTGCGTAGGCGATCGCACATAGATCGGCGGCTTGGATGCCGAGCTCGGCCATCAGCCGCTCGGCCTCGCGCCGGCCATCGGCGGGTTGTTCCTGCGCTGCCAGCACGACTTCGAGCTCCACGAAATCGCCGAGCCCTTCGACCTGGTCGAGATGAATGCGCGTGCGCCCGGCCCGGTAGAGGTGCCGTGTCTTGATCACGCGCGCCCAGGAGCCGAGCGCGTGTGTGAGCGTGGCCCGCAGCCCGTCGGGATCGTCGGTATCCGTACGGGTGTATGAAGATAGGCTCGGCCCGGCGCTATCCGGACGCTCGTAGGCGATCAACTCCGCCTGCCCATTGCCGAAATCGCGCAGCTTGAGCCGACCGGTGGCGCAGTTAAAGAAGCTGTCGTCCTGATCCAGCTCGACCGCTGGCGCGCCCGCGAGCGCCTCGATGCGTTGCCGCAAGACGGCGCGGTCGCGGCATACGGCCTTGATCTCGATGTTTTTCGCCATATTCGTCGTCAGCCACGTGGATGATGATCGGCGTGCAGCGCCTTGAGCCGCGCCCGCGCGACGTGGGTATAGATCTGCGTGGTCGACAGATCGGCGTGGCCGAGCAGCATCTGCACCGCGCGCAGGTCCGCGCCGTGGTTGAGCAGATGGGTAGCGAAGGCATGGCGCAGGCCGTGCGGCGAGACCGGCGCCGTGATGCCGGCGGCGCCCGCATGCGCGCGGATGCGATGCCAGACGTTCTGTCGTGTCATGCCGCCGCCACGCGCGGTCACGAACAGCGCATCGGAGACAGCCGCGCCCAGAAGCGCCGCGCGCGCACGCGCCAGATAACGCTCGATCCAGTCCACCGCGGCGCCGCCCAGCGGCACGAGGCGCTCGCGCCCGCCCTTGCCGGTGACACGGATCACGCCCTGGCGCGTGTTGACCTGGGCGCGCGTGGCCGAGACCAATTCGGATACGCGCAGGCCGGCCGCGTACATCAACTCCAGCATGGCCCGGTCGCGCAGGCCCAGATCGGTATCGGTGTCGGGCGCACGGATCAGGGCCTCGACATCGCGCTCGGTGAGCGTCTTCGGCAGGCGCCGGCCCTGGACCGGCATGTCGATCAACGCGGTCGGGTCGCGCTGGATCGCCCCGGCCCGCAGCTGGTAGCGATAGAACTGGCGCAGGCTGGACAACAGACGCGCCGCGCTGCGCGGACTCGAATCCGGCGTATTGCGCGCGGCGAGATAGGCCCGGATATCGTTCGCGCCAGCGGCCAGCAGTCCGCCGCGGCCCGCCTGCCATTGACCGAAGTGGGCGAGATCGTTGCGATAGGCCGCGAGCGTGGCCTCGGCCAGGCCGCGTTCGGCCCACAGGCCGTCGATAAAACGTTCGATGATATCGGCGGTTGTCGCGTCCACGGCGTCGATGGCAGCCATGGCGCGAGCGTATAATCCGGCGATTGATTTAGCCAGCCCCGTTGCCCGATGGACGATACCGTACGCGCACCGAGTCCTCGCCAGCGCTACGAAACCGATCTCCAGGACCCCGAATTCGTTCGCGATCCCGCCCAGGAGAAAGTCGTTGATGCGCTGCAGTCGATCTACGAACGACTGCGGGAAAACCCGACCGTCAGCCGTGGCCTGTTCGGCCGCAAGAAGGAACGCCCGCAGGTCGACGGCCTTTATCTGTGGGGCGGCGTCGGCCGCGGCAAGACTTATCTCATGGACTGTTTCTTCGATGCCCTGCCGTTCGAGGAAAAAACACGCCTGCACTTCCATCGCTTCATGCAGAAGGTGCACGAAGCGCGCAAACGCTACGCCCACCAGAGCGATCCGCTGAAGAAGATCGCCGCCGACTGGGCGGCGGATCGCGTGCTGTGCTTCGACGAGTTCTTCGTCTCCGATATCGCCGACGCCATGATCCTGTCGCGGCTGACCGAGGAGCTGTTCGCCCGCAACGTCACCCTGGTGGCCACCTCCAACGTCGCCCCCGACGATCTCTACAAGGGTGGACTCAAGCGCGACCGCTTCCTGCCGGCCATCGAACGGCTCAAGGACAACTGCCGGATCATGCATCTGGCCGACGGCACCGATTTCCGGCTCGATCATATCGAGGAATCGGCGACCTACCAGATCCCACCCGGCGACGAGGCCGACGCGGTGCTGGCGCATTACTTCGAACGCCTGGCCACCGGCCCGGTGCGCGAGGGCGGCAACGTCAAGATTCTGGGGCGCAAGCTGGCGACACGGCGCCGCGCCGATGCCATCGCCTGGTTCGACTTCGACACCCTCTGCCGCACCCCGCGTTCGGCCAACGACTACATCGAACTGGCCCGCGAGTTCAGCGTGATCATGATCTCCGGCGTACCCGTATTCGGCGATGCCGACGACAACGCGGCGCGCCGCTTCATCAACGCCATCGACGAATTCTACGACCGGCGCGTGAATGTCTTCGTCACCGCCGAGGCCGGCCCCGATGCGCTCTACGCCGGCTCGGAACTCACCTTCGAATTCGAACGCACCGCCAGCCGGCTACACGAAATGAGCACCGCCGAATACATCGGCGCCGCCCATCGCAGTTAGTCGCGTTAGCCGATACGGCGCGCAACGGCGAGCACGACCGTCATCCCGGCCACGGTGACGGCGTGCTGATTGCTCAGCTGCAGGTCCAGTGTGACCGTCCCCGGGCCGCCGTTTTCGGGCAGCCTGCGCTCGATGACGGTGACCGCTGCCGACAGCCGATCGTCGGGATAGACCGGCGCCCGCCAGCGCAGATCGCGGATCTCCTGGCAGCCGCGACACGCCAGCGGCCAGTCCGGGTTGGCCGTGACCAGCGCCAGCATCAGCGCGCCGGTATGCCAGCCCGAGGCCGACAGGCGCTTGAAGTAGGTCCGGCTCGCGGCCTCGTCGCTCAGATGAAAGGGTTGCGGGTCATAAGCCCGCGCGAACGCGATCATGTCGTCGCGGCTCGCGCCGGTCGGGCCGAGCGTGAAGCTGCGGCCGGCCTCGAGATCGTCGAAGCCGATCATGACGGGGCGCCGCGACGGGCGACCAGTGCATTCGTCCACATGCGCGCGACGGGCACACCATGCGGGTTCTCGACGGCCATGAATTGCATGATCAGACCCATCTCCGGCCGGCTGTTGAGCACCCGCGCGGACAACAACTCGGTGGACAGCGAAAGTACGTCGCCCGCATAGGCCGGGTTCGGCCAGTCGATCCGATCCACGCCGGGCGAGCCGAGTGAGGCCATCCCCACGAGTGAATGATCCACCAGCAGCCGCATGCCGATACAGCACAGCAGGTAGCCCGGGGCCGCCTCAGCATTCGCGCCCACCACGGCTGGCGGGGTGAATCGCGTCGTGAACTGGGCGATCTCTTCGCCCGTCAACGTATAGCGGCCGTAGCGATGTGTCTCGCCCACGGCCAGATCTTCCCAGTAGCGCATCGATCCCTCACAACGGATGCCACCGCGCCGAGCATGCCACGAACGCATCCACATGCGCCGAAAGATGCGTAGACGTCCGGCCGCGGCCCGCGCCACGCTGGGTGCAATCGCTTTGTTCGTACCAGGAGCCCCGCCCGTGTTGTCGACCATGATGGACCGCCCGCTGCTACTGGACGATCTACTGGAACGCGCCGCGACCGAATTCGGCGATGTCGAGATCGTCAGCCAGCGCCCCGACAAGACGCGGCACCGTTACACCTATGCCGACATGGTGGCCCGCGCCAAGCGCCTGGCCGCGGCGCTGGTGCAGGCCGAGATCGAAGCCGGCGATCGGGTGGCCACGCTATCGTGGAATCATTACTCGCACCTCGAGGCCTATTTCGGCATCCCGGCCATGGGCGGCGTCTGCCACATGGTCAATATCCGGCTCGCGCCCGACGACATCGCCTGGATCATCAACCACGCCGGGGACCGTGTGCTCATCGTCGACGATGTGCTGCTGCCGCTGTACCGCAAGTTCGCCGACGCCATCGACGTCGAACAAGTGATCGTGGTGCCGCTGACCGGCGATCCGGTGCCGGACGCACTGGTCGACTACGAAACTTTCCTCGCCCAGGCCCCGACCGACTTCGTCTATCCCGAGAAAAGCGAGTACGACGCCTGCGGCATGTGCTACACCTCCGGCACCACGGGGCGGCCCAAGGGCGTGACCTATTCCCACCGCTCGACCGTGCTGCACGCGCTGACCGGTGCGCTGCCAGACAATCTCGATCTGTCGTACAACGACAGCGTTCTGCCGGTAGTGCCGATGTTTCATGTCAACGCCTGGGGGCTGCCCTACATCGCGACCATGGTGGGCGCGAAACAGGTCTTCCCCGGGCCGCATCTGGATGCCGAGAGCCTGCTCGATCTGTACGTCGCCGAGGACGTGAATGTCTCGGCGGGCGTACCAACCATCTGGATGACGATCCTCGACGCGCTGGACGCCGAGCCCGAGCGCTGGCCGCTGCGCGCGGATCTGGAGATGATCGTCGGCGGCTCGGCCGCGCCCGAATCCATGCTGCGCCGCTTCGACGGCCATGGCCTGACCGTGATCCAGGCCTGGGGCATGACCGAAACCTCGCCGCTCGGCACGACCGGCCGGCTCAAACCGGCGATCCGGGCCATGGACGAAGACACGCAGTACGCCAAGCGCGCCACGGTCGGCACCACGGTCCCGCTGATCAATATCCGGATTGTGGATGCCGACGGCCATATCGCCCCGCGCGACGGCGAATCGATGGGCGAGCTGCAGATCCGCGGCCCCTGGATCGCGGGCGGCTACTACCGGCTCGACAACAGCGAGGAGAAATTCACCGCCGACGGCTGGCTGCGGACCGGCGATATCGCCACCATCGACGCCCACGGCTATATCGACATCACCGATCGCACCAAGGATGTGATCAAGTCCGGCGGCGAGTGGATTTCATCGGTGCATCTGGAAAACGAAATCATGGGCCACCCGGATGTCGCCGAGGCAGCCGTGATCGCCCGTGCCGACGAACGCTGGGGCGAGCGACCGCTGGCCGCCGTCGTGCCGCGGCAAGGCACGGAGATCACGCCCGAGACGCTGCGGGACTTTCTGCTCGAGCGTATGCCGAAATGGATGGTGCCGGAGGATTTCGTGATCGTGGATGCCATCCCGCGCACGGCCACCGGCAAGTTCAGCAAACGCGACCTGCGCGCTCAGCTCGGTCACGACAAGCCGGGCTGACACACCGGGGCCGGACCACCCCGGCCGGGTGTATTCACTTGCCGGACAGGCATGCGCGCTCAATCTAGAGGCCGTATTGCATTGCTTGCCGCTGCGCAACTGATAAACAGGAAATTCGCCGGGCGCGCGACCGTGTCGATTGGGCTACGCTGGGCGCGCAGGGTGCATCCAGGGCCGCCCGGCGACTATTCATTTCCACGAAGAGTGATGTCTTGCCGCGTCTGACCACGGTTCTCGTCTCGCTGCTGATCGCGGCGCTGCTCTACTTCACGCTTATCGCCGGGATCGACGGCCAGCGCACGTGGGCGGCCATGCATCGGCTGGACTGGGTCGGCTGGATTAGCATCCTGTGCCTGTCGTTGTGCAATTACGGTCTGCGCTTCGCCCGCTGGCACGGCTATCTGCGCTGGCTCGGCCACGCACTGCCGATCGGCCGCCATCTGCTGATCTATATCTCGGGCTTCGCGCTCACGACCACGCCCGGCAAGGCCGGTGAGGGCGTGCGGGCCGTGTATCTGGCACGCCGGCGGGTACCCTATGCGCATACCGTCGCCGCCATGTTCGCCGAACGGCTACTCGATCTGTTGTCGATTCTGCTGCTGTCGCTGTTGGCGATCGTGTCGTTCACCGGCTATGTCTACTGGGTGCTCGCACCGCTGGCGGCGATCGCCATCGTGCTCTGGACCATGCATCGCCGGTCCCTGCTCAGGGCCGCCCAACAGCGCGTCGCCGAGCCGCAGACATTCGTGGGTCATGTTCTGCATGTATTCGTGCAAGCCTGGGAGCGCGCCTTCGTGCTGCTGTCGTGGAAACCGCTGCTCGGCGGCCTGGCACTCGGCTGCATGGCCTGGACAGCCGAAGGAGTCTCGGTATACCTGATCGCCGGCAAGCTCGGCCTGGCGGTCGCCCTGACGCTGGCGATCGGTATTTATGCCACCAGCATGCTGATCGGCGCGCTGTCGTTCATTCCGGGCGGGCTCGGCAGCACCGAAGCGGCCATGGCGCTGTTGCTGAAACTCTCGGGATTGACAGCCGGTATCGCGCTCAGCGTGACCCTGATCGCGCGCATCGCCACCCTATGGTTCGCGGTGGTTCTGGGGCTGCTCTGCCTGGCGCTGCTCGAGCTCGATCACCGCCGTCACCCCGGTCCCGCCGGAGAGGAAGAAATCTCATGAGCCAGGCCCGCGAAGCCGCTCTGGTCGTCGATCTCGACGGCACGCTGGTCCACACCGATCTGTTGATCGAATCGGCATTCGTGCTGGTCCGCGAGCGCCCGCACAAGCTGATCTGCCTGCCCGGGTGGCTCAGGCGCGGCAAGGCCGCGGTCAAGGATGAGATCGCCGCCCGCGCGGCCCTCGATGTCGCCCACCTGCCCTACAACCGTGAGCTGTTGGATTTCCTCACCGCCGAAAAACAGCGCGGACGGCGCATCGTGCTGGCCACCGCCGCCAATCAGCGTTATGCCCATCAGGTCGCCGCCCATCTTGAGCTGTTCGACGACGTACTCGCCAGCGATGCCCATACCAATCTCTCGGGCGAGCACAAGCTGGCGGCAATCCGCGAATTGCTGGGCGACGTACCGTTCGATTACGCCGCCGACCACGACGACGATCGCGCGATCTGGGCGGCCGCGCGCGAGACGATTCTGGTCGGCGCCAAGCCGTCCACCGACCGCTGGGCCACGAGCGAGACCCACGTCAGCCGGCGCATCGAACGCGAGCCGAGCGGGGTGCGTACCTGGATCAAGGCGATGCGCCTGTACCAGTGGTCGAAGAACATGCTGATCTTCGTGCCGTTGCTCGCCAGCCATGAGCTGCTTGACGGCAAGACGCTGCTTGCCGCCGTGCTCGCCTTCATTGCCTACGGCGCCCTGGCCTCCAGCGTTTATCTGCTCAATGACCTGGTCGACCTGAGCGACGATCGCCGGCACCCGAACAAACGGCACCGCCCGTTCGCCAGCGGCACGCTGCCGGTCGCCCACGGCGTGATGGCGATTCCCGTGCTGTTGTTGATCGCGGCCCTGATCGCGGCATTCCTGCCGCCGGTCTTCGGTGCCGTGCTGGCGCTGTATTACCTGATGACCCTGGCCTATTCCATGGGCCTGAAACGCATGGCCCTGGTCGACGTGCTGACGCTGGCGGCGCTGTACACACTGCGGGTGATCGCCGGCGGCGCAGCCACGGGCATTCCGCTGTCGTTCTGGCTGCTGGCGCTGTCGATGTCGTTGTTCCTGAGTCTGGCCATGGCCAAGCGCTGCGCCGAGCTGATCCTGGTCGAGGCCGGCCAGACCAGCGGCGGCGGGCGCGGCTATGCGGCCTCCGACATCGACGCCCTGCGCAGCCTGGGCACCGCCGCCGGCTATGCCAGCGTCGTGGTGCTGGCGTTGTATATCAACAGCCCGGATATCACCAGCCACTACCGGCACCCGATATTGATCTGGCTGTTGTGCCCGGTGGTGCTTTACTGGATCAGCCGGATCTGGCTCAAGACCCTGCGCCGGGAAATGACCGACGACCCGATCGTGTTCGCCGCCCGTGATACCGGCAGTCGCATCTGCATCGTGCTGGGTGCGGCCATCGCGATCGCCGCCGCGCTATGAGCCGGGCGGGGTCGCATCCATCCTGGGGGCGTATCCCGGCCAGTACGCCGGCGCGCGTCGTGCGGCCGGTGGCCGGTCGTTCGCCGCTGCCGGCAGCCGACGACCGTCCGCTGCTGGCCTATGGCAACGGCCGCAGCTACGGCGACGTGGTGATCAACAACAACGGCACGCTGATCGATACGCGAAGCCTGGATCATTTCATCGCCTTCGATGCCGAAACCGGGGTGCTGGAATGCGAGCCGGGCGTGCTGCTGGCTGACATCCTGCGCCTGGCCCTGCCGCAGGGCTGGTTCGTACCGGTCACGCCCGGCACCCAGTACGTCACCGTCGCCGGCGCCATCGCCAACGACGTGCACGGCAAGAACCATCATGTGGCCGGCACCTTCGGCCGGCATGTGCTGGATTTCGACCTCACCGCCAGTGACGGCACCACCCGCACCTGCAGCCGAAGCAACAACACCGACCGGTTCGCGGCAACCATCGGCGGACTGGGCCTGACCGGGCTGATCACCCGCGTGCGTCTGCGGCTCAGGCGCGTCGGCGGCGCCTTCATGGACGTCGACACCCATCGCTTCGACAACCTGCGCGCTTTCTTCGAGCTCTCCGCGGCATCGGCAGACGACTACGAATACACAGTGGCCTGGGTCGATTGCAGCGCCACCGGCACCAAGCTCGGGCGCGGCTGGTTCATGCGCGCCAATCATCGACCGGCCATGGGCCAGCCCAATGCCGCCGCGCCGAAGCCCGGGCCGAACTTCGCGCTGACACCGCCGTTTTCGTTGATGAACCGGGCCACGCTCACGCCGCTGAACACGCTGTATTTCCATCGCAAGCGAAAACGGCGCTTTCGCGCCGCACAGCACTACCAGCCTTATTTCTACCCGCTGGACGGCATCCGCAACTGGAACCGGGCCTACGGGCCGGCCGGTTTCTATCAATATCAGTGCGTGGTACCGCCGGGCGATGCCGAGGCCTCGATCAGCGAACTGCTGGCGCGCATCGGCGCCTCCGGTCAGGGCTCATTTCTCTCAGTGCTCAAGGTCTTCGGCGACGTACCCTCGCCCGGGATGCTGTCGTTCCCGCGGCCCGGCGCCACGCTGGCGCTGGATTTTCCCAACCGGGGCGAATCGACGCGCCGTCTGCTGGAGTCGCTCGACGATGTCGTCATGGCAGCCGGCGGCGCGGTCTATCCGGCCAAGGATGCACGCATGTCGGCCACGGCCTTCCAGCACTACTTCCCTCGCTGGCGCGAGTTCGCCGGCTATGTCGATCCGCGGTTTTCCTCGGATTTCTGGCTTCGTGTGACGGGAGACACCGCATGAACCGTATTCTCATCGTGGGCGCGACATCGGCGATCGCCGAAGCCGCCGCCCGCCGCTTCGCCGAACGCGGCGATGCCCTGTTCCTGGTCGCCCGCAACCGCGACAAGCTCGATCCGGTCGCACGCGATCTGTCGGTGCGCGGCGCCGCGCGCGCCACCGCCCACGCCATGGACGCCGACGACCTGGACGCGCACGGTGCCATGCTGGATGCCGCGATCGCTGATCTCGGCGGGCTGGACACTGTCTTCGTCGCCTACGGCACCCTGCCCGACCAGGCTGCCTGCGCAGCCGATCCGGCGGCCGCGGTCGCCGCCTGGCATACCAACGCCGTAAGCGTGGTCGCGCTGGTCACCGATGTCGCCAATCGGCTCGAACAACAAGGCTCGGGCCTGATCGCGGTGATTTCGTCGGTCGCCGGCGATCGCGGGCGCGCCAGCAATTATGTTTACGGCAGCGCCAAGGCCGGCGTGAACGCCTTCCTCGACGGCCTGCGCCATCGGCTGCATGGCCGCGGCGTGGATGTGCTCACGATCCGGCCCGGCCTGGTCGACACCCCGATGACCGCAGACCTCGAGAAAGGCCCGCTGTTCGCCAGCGCCGACAAGGTCGGCGGCGATATCGTCAAGGCCATCGACCGCCGGCGCGCGGTGGTCTATACACCGGGTTTCTGGCGTTTGATCATGACGATCATCAAGGCCGTGCCGCGCGCCGTCTTTCATCGCACGCAGCTATGAACACGCGCCACGGTCCACGCGGGGCCACGGCCGACCGCTGGGCCGTGGGCGGGCTGGTCGCGCTGTATCCGGTCTCACGCATCGCGGCTTATCTCGCCGGCGTGCGCTTCGATCTGTCGCCGTTGGCGACCTCCTGGCAGATTCTCGACCCGGTGCTGCTGCGCCACGACCTGCTGACCAGCCTGCTCTACATGCCGGGGCAGCCGTCGTTATACAACCTGTTGCTCGGCGTGGTGCTCAAGCTGTCGGCCGCGCTGGGCGGCGGCGATTTCCTCACCGCCGCGCTGTTCCGTGTGATCTTCGCGCTCATGGCATTCAGCTCGGTGCTACTGCTGTATGCGCTGTTGCGGCGTGTCGGCATACGCCCGGTGGGTGCGGCGGTGGTCGCCGGCCTGTTCATGTGCTCGCCGGCACTGATGCTCTACGAGAGCCTGCCCTACTACACCGTCATCGTGCTGTTGCTGTTGGTGGCCATCGTCTGGCTTTTCGATACCTGCCGGCGCAATTTCCGCCCCCGATACGCGTTCGCGCTGTTCAGTGCCATGGCGGTGCTGATCTACACCCGCTCGCTGTTCCAGATCGAATGGTTCGCGGTGCTGGTCTTCTACGCCGTGCTGGTGTTGCCCGGCCATCGCCGGGCAGTGCTGGTCGCCGCCACCCTGCCGTTCGTACTCATCCTGGCGCTCTATGCCAAGAACGTGGCAGTGATCGGCGAGTTCTCGACCTCGGACTGGATGGGCATGAGCCTGGCCAAGCTGACCACGCTGGACCTGGACCACAGCGAACGCGAACGGCTCGTAGCCCGCGGCCGCATGACGCCGCTGGCGCTCGACGACAAGGCCTTCGATATTCCGCAAGCCTACGAAGGCACCGTGGTCAAGCGACCGCATACCGGGATCGCGGTGCTCGACCACCGGCTCAAAACGACCGGGCACGTGAATTTCAATTATCTGCCGTACGCCCGCATATCGAGCATGGCGCGCCACGACGCGCTGGTCGCGATCCGCACCCATCCCGGCGTCTACCTGCACTCGATCGGCGTGGCCTGGCTGATGTTCTGGCGTCCGGCCAGCGACTATCCGTTCCTCAACGCCAATCGCGCCGCCATCCAGCCCTGGGCGTGGCTGTATGGCAAGGTGCTCGGCGGCCAGCCCGTCTATCCGGACCATCCCCGGTTCGAACTCAAACCGGCGACCATCGGCGTCTTCATCGCCATTGTCTACATCGCGGCCGTGCTGTTCGGCCTGGGCGTGCTGCTCCGCTGCGCCTGGCGGCGCCGGGTGTCGAATCTGGACGCCACGCTGATTTTCATCTGGCTCAACGTCATGTATGTCAGCGTCATCGGCAACATGTTCGAAATCGACGAAAACCAACGCTTTCGCTTTGCCATCAATCCGCTGATCATACTGCTGGCCATGGCAGGCACGCAGCGTGCACTGGCCTGGCTGCGTCACCCGTAAACTGGATTTTTCATCCACAGATTTCACAGACTGCGCAGATTTTTAAAAGCGCACGCCAGTACAGGTGTTTTCGGCGACAATAGCCGTTTCCGTGCCGCTACTTGCGCATATATTTTCCGCGGATCGACGCGGATCGACGCAGATCGACGCACATCATAAGACCGATCTGTCAGTGATCGAGTACAGAGCCAAACGGACACCCGGCGCTCACCGGGCCATCTCTTTCAATCTGTGCAATCGGCGTAATCTGTGGATACGCCTGTCTTCCGGAGCGCCCCCCCGGAACTGCACTTTCTATCCGCAGATTACACAGATTTCGCAGATTCTTGAGGGTGGACTCAAGGGCGGCTTTTTATCGGTAGCGATAGCTGCGTTCCGTGCCAGAGTCAGGGCATGTTTTCCGCAGATCAACGTGGATCGGAAGACAGATCTATCAGTGATCGAGTGCTGAGCGAAACGGGCACTCACAGCTCGCCAAGCCGTGTCTTTCAATCTGTGCAATCTGCGTAATCTGTGGATAGATCTGTCTTCCGGATCGACTCTAGCGAGCGCCCCGGGACTATGTTTAATTTGCCGCGCGGACGCCGCTAGGCGGCGCCGCCAAGGCTGGACGGTCCCGGCTGGCCGAGCCGCGCGAGATCGCGCACGGCGACGGTGAGATGCTCCTGCGCCGGCTGTTCGATCGCCTGCAGTTCGGCCAGACGTGCGCTGACGAAGGCCATGGTGTGTTCTCGCGCCGCACACCACTCGGCCAGCGGATCGTCGCCCTCCGTCGCCAGCACTTGGTCGACCAGACGCTGGTGGATCAGGTAGCTGTCGCTGCGCAGGCTGGTCCGGGCCAGATCCTGCCAGCGGCCGTTTGCGGGCAACTGGTGGATCGCTTCCTGCAACCATGGCACGCTGAGGGCGTCGCCCAGGCGGTAGTAGATATCCGCGACTTCGGCCACCGCCCGCGCGCGGCGCTCGGCCAGCGAGACGATATCCATGATGCCGCCGCCGACATCGGCCGACGCAATGCGACGGGCCAGTTCGTCATCCACGCCGATCGCCTGCCAGTCCGCCAGCGTGCTTTCCCAGCGCTGGGCGTAGCTGCCGACGAGCCGGTCCGCGAGCCCCGCCAGCAAATGCCGTGCGCCGGATTGATAACGGGTGATCAGATCGGAGATGTTGTAGCCGGTGTCGGTACTCGTGATCCACCAGTTCATCGCATGCTTGAGCAGGCCGATGACGATACGGTGCGCCCGGTACTGTTCGGCTGCCGGAATGACGTTGTCCAGCGCCTCGATGGCGTTGAACAGCGTTTCCCCCTCAAGCCAGCCCTCGGCCAGCACGTAACCGCGGACCGCAGCCTCCATGCGCGCACCAAAGCCCGCCGGCAGACGGTGCGCGGTGGCGATGCCGAGCCGGTCGACCATCTGGTTCGTGACCAGGGTGGCGATCAACTCGCGCTTTAGGCGATGCTCGGTGACCGCTTCCGGGAAGCGTTCGACCAGCCGCGGCGGGAAGCCGTCGGTCAACCAGCTTTCCATCCAGGGGTCGTCGGCGAGCCCGCCCGCGATCGCGGCCGCCGACAGCGTGAGCTTGTTGTAGGAAATAAGCACCGACAGCTCGGGACGGGTCAGGCCAGCGCGTTCGCGCCGCCGGGCCTCGATGGTCTCGTCGTCGGGCAGGCCTTCCAGGCGTCGATCCAGCCGGCCATCGCGCTCCAGCGCGCGCATGAAGCTGATCTGCTCGTCGAAGCGCGCGACGCTCTCGGTTTCCATCAGACTGATCTGCTGGGTCTGCAGATAATTGGTCCGCAGCACGAGATCGATCACCGAAGGTGTCATTTCCGCCAGCAGCGCGTTGCGCGCCTCGCGGTCGATGCGGCCGGCCGCTTCCACCGTGCCCAGCGCGATCTTGATGTTGACCTCCATGTCGGAGGAGTCCACGCCGCCGGAATTGTCGATGGCATCGGTGTTCAGCTTGCCGCCGTTCAGGGCATATTCGATGCGTCCGGCCTGGGTCAGACCCAGATTGCCGCCCTCGCCGACCACGCGAGCCCGCAGTTCGCGACCGTCGACACGCAGCGTGTCGTTGGCACGATCCCCGACCTCGGTATGCGACTGGGTACTGGCCTTGACGTAGGTGCCGATGCCGCCGTTCCAGAGCAGGTCGACCGGCGCCTTGAGAATGGCGTTGATCAGATCGTCCGGCGACATTCGCCGCGGTTCGATGGCGAGTGCAACGCGGGCCTCATCGGACAGCTCAATAGTCTTCGCCGAGCGGTCGTACACGCCGCCGCCGCGCGAGATCAGGCGTTCGTCGTAATCGCGCCAGCCCGACGCCGGACCGGCGAACAGGCGCTTGCGCTCGGCATAGGCCGCCGCGATGTCCGGGTCCGGGTCGATGAAGATATGCAGATGATTGAAGGCAGCGATCAGGCGGGTCTGTCCGGAGGCCAGCATGCCGTTGCCGAATACATCGCCGCCCATGTCGCCGATCGCCACCACCGAGAACGGCTCACTCTGGATATCGCGCCCCATTTCGCGGAAATGGCGCTTGACGCCTTCCCAGGCGCCACGAGCGGTAATCCCCATGACCTTGTGGTCGTAGCCGGCGGAGCCGCCGGAGGCGAAGGCATCGTCGAGCCAGAAACCGTACTCCGCGGACAGCGAATTCGCGATGTCGGAGAACGTGGCCGTGCCCTTGTCGGCTGCCACCACCAGATACGGATCGTCGCCGTCTTGCGCGATCACGCGTTCCGGCTTCACCACGCCGTCGCCGACGCGATTGTCGGTGATGTCGAGCAGACCGCGGATGAATATCTTGTAGGCGGAGATGCCGCGGGCCTGGCGCGCCTCGCGCGATTCGTCCGCGACCCCGTACTTGGCCACGAACCCGCCCTTGGCCCCGACCGGCACGATCACCGCGTTCTTGACCATCTGTGCCTTCATCAGCCCGAGCACTTCGGTGCGGAAGTCCTCGCGCCGGTCCGACCAGCGCAGTCCGCCGCGCGCCACCGGGCCCCCGCGCAAATGGACCCCCTCGACGCTCGGGGCGTAAACGAACGTCTCCACCCAGGGCCGCGGCTGCGGCAGTTCCACCAGCTCGCTGGGATCGAGCTTGATCGAAACATGCGCCTTGGGCGCACCGGCTGCGTCGCGCTGGAAGTAATTCGTGCGCAGCGTGGCGATAACCACGCCGTAGAAGGCCCGCAGCACGCGGTCGGCATCAAGGCTGGCGATTTCATCCAGTTCGGCCTCGATAGTGGCCCGGGCCTCGTCCTCGCCGCTGATCACACGGCTTCGGTCCGGATCGAAGCGGGCTTCGAAAAGATCGATCAAGGCGCGGACCAGGGCCGCATGCTCGGCCAGCCGGTCGCCGATGTAGACCGGCGAAAACGGCAGTTCGGTCTGCAGCAGATAGCGTGTGATGGCGCGGACCAGTACCACCTGGCGCGGCGTGAACCCGGCGTCGATGATCAGGCCGTTGAGCCCGTCGTCCTCGGCGCTGCCGACCATGATCTGATGGAACGCTTCGGCCAGATTGTCGCGGCAAGTCGAATCGGACAGCGCTTCGCCGTGGCCATGCCGGGCCTCGAACTCGTGGATCCATTGCACGCTATGGCCGATGCGCGCCACGCGATACGGGTGCTGGGTGAGCACCGACAGACCGAAGTGCTCGAATACCGGCAGCACGCGGGACAACGGCAGGTCGTCGCCATGCCCGTAAAGCTTGACCGTGAGCAGGTCGCCCTCGGGCGCCATGGCGCGCAGCACCGGCTGGCTGTTGTCGTCCATCGCCGCCAGCACCTGGGCATCCGCCACCGCGGTGGCGGCATCGAAGCGCTCGCGATAAGCCGCGTCGAAGGCATGTGCATAGGCCGGCAACGACACCCCCGCCTGGCGCGCCGCCGCGGCGACCCGATCGGGCCAACCACGCGTGACCGCGATCAACGCCTGTTCCAGCGCGCGCACATCGACCGGCTCGGTCGCCTCCCCGGTGGCGATCTGGTAATGCAGGCGCACCACGGCCCCGCGCAGGAACTCGGCATCGACATCCTGGCATTCACCGTTGAGATGGCGCTCCAGCTCGGACCGGATCTGACTGCGCAGCGCCACGGTGTAGCGTTCCCGCGGGACATACACGATCGCGGCAAAGAAACGCCGATAGCGATCGCGGCGCAGGAACAGGCGCAGCGGTTCGGTCTCGCGCATGTTGAGCACGCCCATGACCGTGTCATAGAGCTCGTTCTCGCCGGTCTGGAACAGCTCATCGCGCGGGAAGGTTTCCAGAATGTAGCGCAGGTTCTTGGCGGCATGCGAGCGCGGTCGCAGCGCGGCGCGCGCCATGACGTGCGAAATCTTGTGTCGCAGCACCGGAATATCGCGCGGGCTGGCGCGGTAGGCATCGCCCGAGAACATGCCCAGAAAACGATGCGCCCCGATCACGTTGCCGGTCGCATCCAGACGTTTGATGGCCACCACGTCCATCGTCTCGGCATGATGAATCCAGGAATGCTGGTTGGCCTTGGTGATCACCAGCAGCCGCGACGACTGAGTGTACTCGTCGAGCACGTCGGCCGGTGCGACATAGCCCTCGGGATCGATACCCGGGCGATCCTCACGCAGCAGGCCGAGACCGGTGTCGGGCACGTCGACCATGATATCGGCCCCGTTCTCGTCGGTCTCGATCGCGCGGCAGCGATAACCCAGCAGCGTGAAGTGATCGTCCGCAAGCCACGACACGAAGGCCTGGGTCTCGGTGCGCTCATCGCGATCCACGCCGCTGGCGGCCCGGTCGAGTTCGCTGACCACCGCCTGCAGGCGACGCCGCATGGGCTGCCAGTCCGCTACTACGCAGGCCAGATCCGACAGGCTCGACTCGACGCGCTCGGACAGCGCGTCGCCGTCCAGCCCGGCGGGCGCCGCGAACTCGATGCGAATCAGCGATTCCTCGTTGCCCGCCGGCTCGTCGGTGCCAGCGGCGCCGACATCCACCAGTTCGCCGGCCTCATCGCGCTCGACGCGCACCACCGGATGCATCATCCAGTCGATCTCGGCACCCGTACCGCGCACGGCCAGGCTGACCGTGTCGACCAGAAAGGCCATGTCGGCGGCCACCGTGAGCAGCGCCAGATCACAATCGCCGTGGGCATCGTCGATGGCCTCGAGCGCCACGCGATACTCGCCACGCTTGCGTGGCTGACACAGCAGCGCGAAGTGATGCCGCAACGCATCGTAGAGATGCGCGACCGAGCGCACCCGCAGCGCGTCCGCTGGCACCCCCGCCAGACAGGTCTCGACGAAGGCGATCATCAGTTCGGGGCGCTCGAGCGTCGAGTCCTCGCCTACACAGGCACGAACTTCGGCGATCACAGCGGCGGTCTGGCTATTCATTGAGGGTCGGCATCACGGATCGTGGGGAGGACGTTACGCCCGCCATACCCGGCTCGACAAGCCATGCACCGACAGGCGTCGACAACGCGGCACGGGGACCGCGCCGGCATGCGATTCTCCGGGTCCGACGATCCCGGGCCGACCCCGGTGGCGCGCCGGTCAGCGCGCCGGCGCGGTGCTGTCGCCCTGGGTGTCGGGCGCCGCCGCCTGGAAGGCGCCGAGTGCCATGCATGCGCGGTAGATGCGACGGATGATCGGATAGGCGCCAAGGTTCACGTCATAGCGCTCCGCCATCGACACCTGCGGCACCAGGCAGACATCCGCCAGACTCGGCCGCGCGGTAAAGCAGAAACTGTGATTACCAGCCGGTTGCGCGGCCAGCAACGACTCCATCGGGCCGAACGCGGCATGAATCCAGTGTTCGAACCAGGCCCGGCGCCGATCGTAGGGCACATCCATTTCGTCGCGCAGATAGCGCAGCACGCGCAGGTTATTCAGCGGATGCGTATCGGCGATCGCGATCTGGGCAAAGGAGCGGATACGCGCACGCAGGGCGATATCGCCGTGCAGCAGCGGCCGCTCCGGATAGCGTTCCTCCAGATACTCCAGAATCGCCGATGACTGCGAGATGATCAGGTCGTCCCCCACCCACAGCGCCGGGATCAGGCCCTGCGGGTTGATCTCCAGATACTGCTGGCGTTCATCGCTGCTGCCGTCCAGACCCGTAAAAATGGACTGGAACGCAACACCTTTATAATTGAGCGCGATGCGAACGCGATGAGCGGAGACACTGCGGTGGTGCGTGAACAACTTGAGCATGAACTGAACGGGCACGGGATTGGCCCGGAAAGTCTAACAAAGCCGGCACGCATGCCGGGAGTTTGATATGAGCCGACATCTGATCGCCGATTCCGAAACCGCCGCGCTCGAACAAAGCGAGCGTAACGTACTGCTGATCACCTACGTGCTGTACGGGCTCGGTTGTTTTTTCTTCGTGACCGCCATCGCCGGCGTGATCGTCAATCACATCAAAATGGGCGAGCTGGCGCGTGGCAGCATGGCCTGGACACATCATCGCTGGCTGATGCGCACGTTCTGGTTCACGATCCTGTGGACCCTGATCTGCCTGGTGCTCGCGCCGTTCGTGGTGGGGTTCTTCGGCTACGGCGTACTCTGGCTGTGGTGTCTCTATCGTTTCATCCGCGGCGTGGTCACCTTCGCCGACCGCCGGCCCATGCCGTTCTGAGCTCGGCCCGGGCCCGAGGCGCCCCCGGCCAACCCGGCGACCTACGAGCCGATCGTCTGCAACGCGATCGCGGCCGCCGCAGCGCGCGTCTCCACCCCGAGCTTCGGAAAGATGTGCTCGAGATGCTTGTTTACCGTTCGCGGTTTCATGTCGAGGATCTCGGCGATGTCGCGGTTGGTCTTGCCGCGCGAGATCCAGAGCAGTACCTCGGCCTGGCGCCGGGTCAAACTGAAACGGGCGACGAAATCGTCGATCGCGGCCTGGTCGTCAAACTCGACCAGCGTGAGAATCACCCCGCCCTCCTCGGCCGGACCGGCGTAACGAATCGATAGCCGACCCAGTTCGCGCGTGACCTCGTACGGCCTGGATACGGATTCCGCGTGCTCCAGCCAGCGCAGCAGGCCGAACGGCAGTCGGCCGTCGATGTCGACATCGAAATAGCGCCGCAGGAGTTGCACGGCGCGCGAACTGTGCCAGCGGATACCGCCGTCGGCCGCGGTGATCAACGCCGCGCGGCCACCCGCGTTGACCACCATGTCGGCCTGGCGTTGTAAGCGGATGCGCTTGAGATGAGCCTCGATGCGAACGCGTATTTCGTCGGGTTTGAGCGGCTTGGTGACATAGTCGATGCCGCCAGCGCGAAAACCGCGCACGATGCTGTCGCTGTCGGTCAGCCCGGTCATGAAGATCACGGCCATTCCGGCCAGTGCCGGGTCGCTCGTGATACGCCGGCAGACCTCGAAGCCATCCATTCCCGGCATGCGCGCATCCAGCAGTACGATATCGGGCGTGATCAGGCGGGCCCGCTCCAGCGCCGAATGGCCGTCGATCGCGGCGATCACGGTATAGCCGTCGCGCCCGAGCACTTCGGATACGAGCGCCAGCGTATCCGGATGATCGTCGACCACCAGCACCACACCCCGTATCCGAGGGGCATCAGACGCTGGCTCCGTCTCATCGTGCGACATGACGTCATTGGCTACGACCATGGCCTGCTCCTCGTCCTTTTTTCAGTCCTGCGCGGCGCGCGCCCGGCTCTCGTCGGCCAGGCGGCGCAGGCGTATCAATTCGTGCCGGCGCGCGGCGTCACGCAGATCGGCCAGCTGCGGCGCATATTGCGGGTGCGCGGTCTCGATCGCGGCAATTTCGGCCAGGACGCCCGCCATGTGCCCGATATCGATAGCGCTCGTCAGCCGCTGGGCCAGCGGGACCGGCAACGGGTCGACCGTGTTCGACGGTGCCCTGTCGATCACACGGGATCGAGCTGTGGTTCGCGCGGGCACGTCGGGCGGCGCATCTGGCTCGCGTCGCTGCCATTGCAAATGCAATAACTCTGCCAGCCGATTGAAAAGCTCGGCGAGATTGATCGGTTTGGCCAGAAACGCATCACAGCCGGCCATACGACTGCGCGCGATGTTATCGGCATAGGCATTGGCCGAAACCACCAGCACGGGCGCGGCGCTCAGGTGCCGCTCGCGAATCATGCGGGCCGTCTCGAAACCGTCCATACCCGGTATGGCGACGTCCATGAGGATCAAATCAGTGCGCTCGGTGGCCAACCAGTGGAGCGCATCGGCACCGTTCGCGCACTCATTCAGTGCAAAACCCAGCGGCTCGAGCGCGGCACGCAAAATGCCGCGCTGATCCGCTCGGTCATCGACCACCAGCAGGTGCCGTCGCGCCCCTGCGTAGCCAACGATCGGCTGCGCGGGCGCACGCTCGCCGGCCGGGCGCGCGCAATTGGGCAAAAACACACGCAGCGCGAAGCGCGAACCGTTCGGTGCATTCGAGCTTACCGTCAGATCGCCGCCCATCAACTGGGTGAGCAACCGACAGATGGTCAGGCCGAGCCCGGCACCCACGCCGCCGTCGCCGCCTTGGGCCACACGCTCGAACGGCAGGAAGATCTGCTCGCGTTTGTCGGGCGCAATGCCCGGCCCGGTGTCGATAATCTCGAATGCCGCCACTTCCGAGGCATAGTTCACGCGTACACATACCTCCCCGGTGAGCGTGAAACGAATCGCGTTGCCGATCAGATTGATCAGGATCTGACGCAGCCGTTGCAGGTCTCCGCGCACCGTGTCCGGCACCCGCTGCGAGGTTTCGATGGAAAAATCCAGGCCCTTGGCGAGCGCCTGCGGCGCGAACATGGCATCCAGCTGATCGAGCAATGCGGGCATGTCGATCTCACCGACATGCAGCGATATACGTCCGGCTTCGATACGGGCGATATCCAGCAGGCCATCCACCAGGGCAAGCAGATGCTCGCCGCTGCGCTGGATGGTAGCGAGCTTGTCGGCATGCGCGGGCGCCATGTCGGGCTCGCGCATCAACAGCTGGGTATAGCCCAGCACGTTGTTCAGCGGGGTGCGCAGTTCGTGGCTCAATCCGGAGACGTAACGGCTCTTGGCGCGGTTGGCCGACTCGGCCTCGGCTTTGGCCCGCGCCAGCTTGGCATCCGTCCGTTTGTGTGCCGCGACCTCGCGCATCAGTAACCGGGTCTGGCGCGAGGACTCGTGCTGCGCCACATTGCGCGCCTCGCGCGCCAGGACCAGCCACCAGGCCAGGATGCCGACCGGCACCAGCATCAGGAAAAAAGTGCGCAGGAAGATCGCCCACAACTGATGGCGCTCGGCGCTGTCCACCAGCGGCGTAATCTGGCTATAGACCGCGACCAGTGCGCCCACGAGCACGACCGACAACGCCACCAGCACCACGCCGTAGCGCGCCAGCCGCGTATACAGATGCGGCATCAAGGCACTCGGCAGCATACGTTGCAACAGGCCGTCGAGCTGAGCGGCGGCATGCGCACGCGGCCGGCAGCGGTCGCCACATCGCATGTCGAGACTGCAACACAACGAACAGATGGGCCCGGCATAGGCCGGGCAAGCGGCCATATCGTCGGTCTCGAAGCGGTTGTTGCATAGCACGCAGCGCGCGTGCCGGGTGCCATCATCCGCGAGTTGCGCCGCGGCGGCGGGCGTGCGCGCGAGATAGAACCGGCCGCCGGTGAGCCAGGCGATCACGGGCGCCGTGGCAAATGCACCCACAAGCGCGATCGCCGGCGCCGCGGCACGGCCGGCCACGCCGAAAACACCGCCATAGGCGGTCAGCGAAACCGCGCTCGCCAGAAGAAACGCCCCGATCCCGACCGGGTTCACGTCGTATAGATGCGCGCGCTTGAACTCGATGCCCGGTGGCGACAGACCGAGCGGCTTGTTGATCATCAGGTCCGCCGCCAGGGCGCCGAACCAGGCCGCCGCTACATTCGCGTACAGCCCAAGCACGCGCTCGATCGCGTGAAACACGCCCATCTCGAGCAGAATCAATGCGATCAGGACGTTGAACACCAGCCAGACCACGCGCCCGGGATGGCTGCGGGTAACCCGGGCGAAGAAATTGGACCACGCCAGCGAACCGGCATAGGCGTTGGTCACGTTGATCTTGACCTGCGAGACGATGACGAACAGCACCGTCGCCGCCATCGCGAGCCCCGGCGACGAGAACACATAACCGAAAGCCACGTCGTACATATGGGTCGGTTCGGTCGCGCGCGCATACGGCAGCTGGTGCTGTAGGGCGAGAAACGCCAACAGCGCCCCGCCGAACATCTTCAGGCCGCCGAGCACCACCCAGCCCGGCCCCGCACCGATCACCGCCGCCCACCAGCGGATGCGGTTACCCGGGCCGCGCTCGGGCAGAAAGCGTAGATAGTCGACCTGCTCGCCGATCTGCCCGATCAGCGCCAGCGCAATCCCGCAGGCCGAACCGAAAGCGATCCAGTCGAACGAGCCCGAGGCCTGCTGCCCGATATAGCGTTGAAACGCCGAGAATGCCGACGGCTGACGCACGGCGATGAACACATAGGGCAACACCAGCAGGGTCAGCCATAGCGGCTGGGTGAACCACTGCAAACGGTTGATCGCGGTGATGCCGAAGGTCACCAGCGGAATGATCGCCAGCGCGCTGATCAGATAGGCCAGCGGCAGCGTGATATCGAAATACAGCGATAGCGCCTGACCCATGATGGTCGCTTCAAGCGCGAAGAACAGGAAGGTGAAGCTGGCGTAGATCAGCGAAGTGAGCGTGGAGCCGAGATAGCCGAAGCCGGCACCGCGGGTCAGCAGGTCGATGTCCACGCCGTAGCGCGCCGCGGTATAGCTGATCGGCAGGCCGACGACGAAAATCGCGATACAGACCACGACGATCGCCCAGGCCGTGTTGACGAACCCGTAGCGCAGCATGAGTACGGCACCGATCGCCTCCAGCACCAGGAACGAGATGCCGCCCAGGGCCGTATTGGCGATGCGCAGTTCCGACCATTTGCGAGACGAGCGCGCCGTGAAGCGCAGCGCGTAGTCCTCGAGCGTCTCGTCGCCCACCCAGCGATTGTAGGCCCGGCGGATCTTGACGACGCGTTGAGGCCCCATCGACATGTTGTGCCACCCCTTCCTGCGACCGATCGAACGAGTTTCGATCGTACCGTCCCGATCCTGCAGGAAACGCGCCAACCACTACGTCGAATGACGTAGGCCACTGCGTTGATCGGCGTATATGCCGGCCCCGTCGCTTGCGCCAGTCTCGATACCGAGCCGGGCGCTCGATCAGCGCGCCCGGCGTTCATGGAACAAACGACGCAAACCGCCGGCACCGGACCGAGCGACCGGCAACGCCCAGCGGCACCGGGCCGGCCGCGGTCGCGTCACAACACCGGCGGGCTCGGTACGACGCCGCCGGCAACTCGGGTCGACATCAACGGAGACGATAATGAGTAGCGTGGTAAACGAAGGGGGGCGCAATCGCACCTTCAACAAATGGGTGAGCAACCCGGTGCTGGAGGACTATTCGCTGCGCTATGCGCCGAAATCCTTCCGCACCTGGTCGGAATACGCGGTGGCAACCGCCGCGCTCGGCGGCATCGCCTATATGGCCGATCAGGCCATCGGCGGTTCGCTGGCGGTGCAGTTCGGCTTCATGAACGCGTTCTGGGGTATTTTCGCGGCGGCGGTGATCATCTTTCTGACCGGCATCCCGATTGCCTACTACTCAGCGCGCTACAACGTCGACGTCGACCTGCTGACGCGCGGCGCCGGCTTCGGCTATCTCGGCTCCACCATCACGTCGGTGATCTACGCCAGCTTCACCTTCATATTCTTCGCCCTCGAAGGCTCGATCATGGGCCAGGCACTGAATCTGTATTTCGGCATACCGCTGGCGATCGGCTATCTGCTGGGTGCGATCGTGATCATCCCGCTGGTGGTGTTCGGCATGAGCCTGTTGTCGAAGCTGCAGATGTGGACGCAGCCGATCTGGCTGATCCTGCTGTTCACCCCGCCGATCGCCGTGCTGTTTGGCAAGCCGCATGCGATCGCCGACTGGGTGCACTTCGGCGGCAACTCGCCGAGCCATGCCGGCTTCGACCCGTTGCTGTTCGGCACCGCGGCCGGTATCGCGCTGTCACTGATCGCCCAGATCGGCGAGCAGGCAGACTATCTGCGCTTCATGCCCGACAAGACCCGCGCCAATCGCGGCAAGTGGTGGTTCGCGGTGCTGGCGGCCGGCCCGGGCTGGGTGATTCTGGGCGCGCTCAAGCAGTGGATGGGCTCGTTCTTCGCCTCGGTATCGGTGGCCAACGGCACGTCGCTGTCCCAGGCCGACCAGCCGATCCATATGTATGTATCGGGCTTCAGCTACATGTTCTCGAGCCCGTTCGTGGCCCTGTCGATCGCGACCTTCTTCGTGCTGCTGTCGCAGGTCAAGATCAACGTCACCAACGCCTACTCGGGTTCACTGTCCTGGTCGAACTTCTTCTCGCGCATTCTGCACAGTCATCCGGGCCGCGTGGTCTATGTGTTCTTCAACGTCGGCATCGCGCTGGCGCTGATGGAAGCCAACATGTTCGCCGTGCTGGGTCATATCCTCGGCTTTTATTCCAACGTGGCGGTGGCCTGGATCGGTGCGGTGACCGCGGATCTGGTGATCAACAAGCCGATCCTGAAGCTCAGCCCGTCCTACATCGAGTTCAAGCGCGCGCATCTGTACAACTTCAATCCGGTCGGCTTCGGTTCGATGATGTTCGCCTCGGTAATCTCGGTGATTGCCTTTTTCGGCTACTTCGGCGCCTATGCCCAGTCCTACTCCTGCTTCATCGCGCTGGGCCTGGCGTTCGTGGCCTCGCCGATCGTCTGCCTGCTCACCCAGGGCAAGTACTACCTGGCCCGCACCTCGGAGAAAGAGCTGCGTGAGCATGAGCACGCCTCGATGATCGCCTGCATCTCCTGCGAGTACGAATACGAGAAGAAGGACATGGTGTATTGCCCGTTCCACACCGGACCGATCTGCTCGCTGTGCTGCTCGCTGGAAGGCGCCTGTCATGACGTGTGCAAGGAACAGCCGGCCGCGGCCACCGCCCGCACGCAGACCGCCTAAATCGGCCGGGCCGCCGGCTGCATGCGCCGGCGGCCGGTCCTTACCCCTATTCTTTTCATCGCAGGAAACTGAGCCATGACGGACACCCTGATCAAGGTCGATCTCGATACCCACGCCACCCACAACCCGCAGACCCACAACCGCTGGCATCCCGATATTCCGATGGCCTGCTGGGTCAGCCCGGGCGACGATTTCATTCTGGAAACCTACGACTGGACCTCGGGCGCGATCGCCAACAACGACGACGCGTCTGACGTGCGCGACGTCGATCTGTCCACGGTGCATTACTTGTCCGGCCCGGTCGGTGTGAAAGGCGCCGAAGCCGGCGACCTGCTGGTGGTCGATCTACTCGACATCGGCGCACTCAAGGGCGCCGAATGGGGCTTCAACGGTTTTTTTCTCGAAACAGAACGGCGGCGGGTTCCTGACCGATCACTTCCCCTATGCCCAGAAGTCGATCTGGGATTTTCACGGCCTGTACACCACCTCGCGCCACGTGCCGGGGGTGCGCTTCGCGGGACTCGTCCACCCGGGGCTGATCGGCTGCCTGCCCAGCCAGGAATTGCTCGACACCTGGAACAAACGCGAAGCCGACCTGATCGCGACGGATCCGGAGCGCGTCCCGCCGCTGGCCAATCCACCGGCCCCGCACACCGCGCACATGGGTGCTCTGAGCGGCGATGCCCTGAAGAAAGCCGCTGCCGAGGGCGCACGCACGGTGCCGCCCCGTGAACACGGCGGCAACGTCGACATCAAGGATCTGTCGCGCGGCTCGAAGATCTATTTCCCGGTCTATGTCGACGGCGGCGGGCTGTCGGTCGGCGATCTGCACTTCAGCCAGGGCGACGGCGAAATCACCTTCTGCGGCGCGATCGAAATGGCCGGCGGCTGGGTGCACATGAAGGTCGAGCTGATCAAGAACGGCATGGCCAAGTACGGCATCAAGTCGCCGATCTTCAAGCCCAGCCCGATCACCCCGAACTACCAGGACTACCTGATCTTCGAGGGCATCTCGGTGAACGAAACCGGGCAGCAGCACTATCTGGACGTCAACGTCGCCTACCGCCAAGCCTGCCTGAACGCGATCGAGTATATGACCCAGTTCGGCTATTCGCGCGCCCAGGCACATTCGATTCTGGGCGTCGCGCCCATTCAGGGCCACATCAGCGGCGTGGTCGATATTCCCAACGCCTGCGCCACGCTCTGGCTGCCGCAGGAGATCTTCGAGTTCGATATCAGCCCCGGCGCCGATGGCCCGACAAAACGCCTGGACGGATCGGTGGACATGCCGATCGCATACGACGCGTAGGCCTGCCATGCCGATCTACGAATTCGACTGTCCCAACTGCGGCGGCTTTTCGGCGATGCGGCCCATGGCCGAGTCGCAGGCGCCCGGCGACTGCCCGAGCTGCGGCATCGCGTCGCGCCGCGTGATTCTCTCTGCGCCACGTGTCTCACGCGTATCCAAAGCCACCCGCGTGGCGCACGAAACCAACGAGCGCAGCGCGCATTCACCGCATACATCCGCCACCTACGGCGGCGGCCATCCGGCTGGATGCGGCTGCTGCTCGACAGCCCGCCGGCCGGCCGGTTCGACGCCGCCGACCCGAACTCGAACCGATCATCGCCCCTGGATGATCAGCCACTGATCGGGCCATCAACACCCCAGCCATGCGCGGCTCGCTACGCGCTCTGACGGAGAACGAACATGAGACACGGAGATATTTCCAGCAGCGCCGACACCGTCGGCGTCGCGGTGGTCAACTACAAAATGCCGCGCCTGCATACCCGCGAGCAGGTCGCTGACAACGCACGCAAGATCGCGGAAATGGTCAAGGGCATGAAGGTGGGTTTGCCGGGCATGGACCTGGTCATCTTTCCCGAATACTCGACCCACGGGATCATGTACGACGCCGACGAGATGATGGCGACGGCGTCGCCCATTCCGGGCGACGAGACCGAGATCTTCGCGGCTGCTTGCCGCGAAGCCGATACTTGGGGCGTGTTCTCGATTACTGGCGAGCGGCACGAAGAGCACCCGAAAAAATCCCCTTACAACACGCTGATCCTGATGAACAATCAGGGTGAGATCGTGCAGAAATATCGCAAGTGCATTCCCTGGTGTCCGATCGAGGGCTGGTATCCGGGCGACGACACCTATGTCTGCGAGGGGCCCAAGGGCCTCAAGATCAGCCTGATCATCTGCGACGACGGCAACTATCCCGAGATCTGGCGCGACTGCGCCATGAAGGGCGCGGAGCTGATCATTCGTTGCCAGGGCTATATGTACCCGGCCAAGGAACAGCAGATCATGATGTCCAAGTGCATGGCCTGGGCGAACAATTCGTATGTTGCCGTGGCCAACGCCGCCGGCTTCGACGGCGTGTATTCCTACTTCGGCCATTCGGCGATCATCGGCTTCGACGGCCGGACCCTCGGCGAGTGCGGCACCGAGGAAAACGGCATTCAATACGCCCAGCTGTCGGTCTCGGCGATTCGCGACGCGCGGGCCCACGATCAATCGCAAAATCATTTGTTCAAGCTGCTGCATCGCGGTTACACCGGCGTTCACGATTCCGGTGACGGCGAACAGGGCGTGGCCGAATGCCCGTTCACCTTCTATCGCGACTGGATCAACGATCCGGCGGCCACGCAACAGCGCGTCGAGGCGCTGACGCGCCCGGCGGTCGGCACCGATCAGTGCCCGGTCAAGGATCTGCCCACGACCGGGCGTACCGGCACCGACGGCTGAGCGGATCGCCGTGCCGCGCAGAAGCAGGCCGGCGACTTCCCGCCAGGTCCGATGAATATGGGCTGCGCCGGCTGAATTGATGTGGATGGGCGCAGCTGCGCCCATCCGATGCGTGGGCAACAGTCGGCTTTGCATCGTGAACGCGACCACGCAGCGAATGCGCACCGATGGCCGCCCGTTCGCCGCCAGCCGCCCCGGGCGTCATGCCATGGCTATGGTACCGTCGCGGTAACACTCGCAGCGGCCGATCCCGGGCCAGCCGATACCGCTCGGCGACGCGTGATCGCCCTACGCCGGGAGATTTGCTTGTCGCAATCGATGGCCAGTACAGGACATCTTCAAGCGCGCTATATCGATGATTTCGAGCAGACGCTCGAACGCCTGTCCACGGCGCCTTCGTTTTCCAAACTCACGCATCAAATCCAGTTGCTGGGCCGTGCGCAGAAGTTGCTGCGCACCCCCGCGGGCGTCGAGGCCCTGTACTCGTTCGCCCCGCGATTCGATACGGCCGGGGTTTTTCTGGGCGGCGACTGGCTGGATCCGGGGCAACTCGAGCCGGCCCTGGCCGGGCCGACGCTGCGCGCTGGCGGCGCCGATGCCACGTTGGAAAGCCTGAGCGAGCTCCGCCTGCTGGCGATCGCCGAACGGATCGCGACGAGCGACCGGCTCACGGCCGACGCCGCCCGCGCGCTTCTGTGCGAGATCCTCGCCGCGAATCTCGATTTGCTGTTCCCCGTGGCCACCGAAGCCACGCGCGACACACACAACGCAACACTCGACCGCGCGCAAACGCTGTTCGACTTTTTGTTCGCCCGCGTTGGCGCGGGCGCGATCCTCGACGCCCTCGTCGCCGAGGTCGAACGCGTCATGGCGCAGCGCCCAATCGCCCTGGGGCGGGTGACATCACTGCTGGTCGCTGCCGAGCGGGCTCTTGCCACGGGTGATGTCGATGACGCCGCCGCCGCCCGTGCCACGCCGTGGCTCCGGGCGTTACGTGCACCGACCGAACTCACCACCCGGGTGAGCCGCGACGACTATCCGGCGGCACTCGCCGAACTCGACGACCGCGCACTGGCGGCCGAAGCCGCCGTTTTCGGTCGTTCGATGACGCGCCACGGCCTGGTCTGCCCGGCGCACGCCGATCTGGCGCAGCATCTGTGCCGGGCCGCACCGGCACTCCTGCCGGTCGCACTGGATCTCGACGCTACCGGCCAGGCCGCCTGGGCCAGGCATTCCGATGCAATCGAAACGCTGATTCAGATCAGCGTGATGCAATCCACCGCGTCGGCGATTTACGGGCTGTCGCGACTGCTGAACGACGGCATGGCCCGGCTGGATACGGTGCTGCCGGGGCTGGACCGCCTGACCCGGCTCGCGCTTCATCCGCGCGTCGCGCACGCCTTGACCGAGACCGATCCGCGCGTACCGGCGATGCCACGTCTTGTCGCCGGCGCCATCGCAGTACTCGGCCAGCCCCGCGGTATCGATCAGGGTTTCAACCCCACCTGTCAGGCGGCCCGCGCGAGCTGCCTGTGGAGCTGCAACGATCCGGCCCGTTTACTGGCACTGCTGATCGAGGCCAGCGAAACGAACGACCTGGTGTTCGACTTCGAGAACCAGCCGATCCGGGCCAGCGAAACCGGACTCGGCATGGCCAAAACGCTGCACACCGAGCTCGATCCGGTATCGCTCGTGCTCACGCCGCATCTGGATCGCATCTATGTCGAGATGGGTCGGCGCACCGCGCTTCGCCCCGGCGACGGTCATCGCTGGGTCAACCGCGAAATGCACGGCGCCTGGGTTGCGCCGGATTTCGCCGAATTGATCGACCTGGCCGCTGGCGGCATCGCCCAATTCGAGGCTTTCATTCGCCTGTTCCATGCCAGTTACCACCCCACGTTCAACGGCGGACGCGAGGTGGAATACGCCCAGCCCTGCGGTATCGCCGCCACCGACGCCGCCGGCAGCTATATCGGCTGGCATGCCATATCGATCCAGCGCGTGGCGCGCGATCCGGGCGGTATCTGGCGGGTCTATTTCTTCAATCCGAATCGCGACAAGGGGCAGAACTGGGGTCAAGGGATCGAAACCTCGACCGCCGGTGCCGGCGAGCTCGCCGGCGAATCGTCGCTGCCGTTCGGCCAGTTCGCGTCGCGTCTGTACGTCTTCCATTACCACGGCCACGCCACCGGCGATCCGGCGGCGGTGCCCGAGGCCGACGTGGACGCCATCCGGGAATTGGTCGCGGCCAGCTGGGGCGCGCGATTCACCTGGCTCGAATGAAAGACGCCGCGGACCGATATGATCGATCCGCGGCGTCGTCGTGGCCGGCCGGGGCCGGCACGACCCGGTCCTAGACGTAGAAATCCAGCTCTTCGTTGTGTTTCAGCCAGTCCCGCATGCGATGCGGATCGTCACCGAAATAGAAGATCAGGCCCCAGTGCGTACCGAAGGCGTTGCGCTTGGTCACGGTTTCCTGCATCGGCGCGGTCAACTCGTGGTAGTCGAAGTATTCGTGTTCGGATACTTCGTCCGGGATCTCCAGCTTGGAGACCACGCGCTTGCGCGGATATACGCCGAAACAGCCGGCATAGCCCTTGGCATCGGTCACCGGCTCGGGGAAGAAATCCTCGACCTCTTCCGCCGTGGTCTTCGGATCGAACACCAGCATGGACGCCTGATAGGCATTGAAGCCATACGCGCGCTCGATAAGCTCGAACGCCTTGAAGCCCGGCGGACGATAAGCGACCTCACCGAAATACATCGTGCCATCCGAGGTAACGAAGTATTCCGGATGAATCTGGCCGAACTGGATGTCGAAGGTCTTGATCAACAGTTCGATCTGCTGCGTGATCAGGTGGCGCCAGGATTCCAGCTCGGGCGTGGCCGGCACGAACACGGAGTAGCCGAGCGTGACGTATTCCGAGATGTTCAGGAACTGGATCTTGCCATTCCAGACCCAGGCCTCGACCGCAAACTCCCAGCCATCCAGATGGCTTTCCATCAGCAGCGGGTATTCGGCCTCGGGAATCTGCTCGATCTCCTCGGCAGTCCGGATCATGCGATGACCGAGACAACCGGCCTTGTCGAAGGCCTTGAGATGAATCGGATCGTCGATGTCGCCGTCGAGCTTGAGCAGCGTCTGGTTGACGCGCTTGAAAAAGCGATAGACGTCGTCCTTTTCGTGCGCTTCCTCGAAAATACCGACCCGGATGCCGCCCAACTGGGCCCGACGCTTCATCAATGCCTTGTCGCGAAACAGCACGGCCTGGCCGTGCAGGCGCGGGTTGTCCATCAACACCGCGTTGATCGCCCCGGCCCATTCGACGACTTCCTCGAACAGCGGCACCGCCGCGTCGACGCCCATTTCCTTGAGCCGTTCGGCAATCTCCATCGAGCGATCGTTCAAACGCTCGAAGTTCCAGGGCACATAGGGAATATCGTGCTGCTGGCAATAGTCCTCGGCCCATTCAGGCGCAACAACCACATAGCGTCGATCGAATTTATCGGCAGCTTCGATAGCCCCCGGCGCCCAGCCCAGCAGGGCTATGTAACCTTTATCGGGATTCTTCTCCGCCATGTCGGCTCCGTGGAACGAATCGTTACCCCACCCTAGCACAGGCCCGCCGATACGCTGGTAATCCCTGTGTTCATGCGCCGGGCTCCGGCCACAGCAAGGCCGCTCCGCAAGCGATCGAGACCTCGCCGTGCGCGGCCGGCACGAGGGTGGTCCGTAGATCGTCGGTGGCGCAGTGGCGTGCCCAGATCTTGGGGACTTCGCTGTACAGCCAGCGAATACGCGACAGCCCACCGCCGACCACGATGATTTCGGGCTCGATCAGATTGATGACCATCGCGAATGCCCGCGCACTGCGCGCCAGCCAATCGCGCAGGGTTATGCCGGCCAGGCGCTCCCCGGCCTCGGCCCGTGCCACGATATCGGGCGCGGCGAGCGCGTGGCCGCCCCGGCGCTCGTGATCGCGACTCATCCCGGGTCCGGACAACCACGCTTCGATACAGCCGCTCAGCCCGCAGCCGCAAGTCGGGGCACCGCGCATCTCGGCGGCGCTCGGCCAGGGCAGACTATTGTGTCCCCAGGCGCCGGCGAACCCGTTCGCGCCGCCGACGAGCCGGCCGTCAATCATCAGCGCGCCGGATACGCCGCTACCGAGAACGGCGGCGAACACCCGGCGCGCGCCTGCGCTCCCCCCGCTGCGCTGTTCGGCCCCGGCCAGGCAACCCGCCTTGTGCGCCGTACGCACGTTGCGCCCGAGGGTCGCGGCGAGATCCCGCGGCAGCGGGCGATTGTTCAACCAGTCGGCATGCGAGCCGCATATCAGATGTCGGCTCGCATTGAGGCGCCCCGGCGTCGCCACACCGACCGGCAGGCCCTCGATACCGACATCGGACTCCAGAATGCCGACCATCTCGACAATCGCGGCCACCGTGGCGGAATAATCCCCGACCGGCACCGCCAGACGCCGTTCGGCATGCACGCGATGATCGGCATCCACGATCGCCCCGGTGAGGCGCGAGCAACCGAGATCGATCCCCAGGCGCAGGTCACTGGGGCTCACGGGCGGGCCCCCGCCGCACCACGGCGAGCACACACGAATTGATCACGACACATCGGCTTGGGTTGTCGAAATTACCCGGTCAGTGTAGGCGTCCGCCGCAGGACTTGCGATGCGCCATACAGCGGTTTGGGCCGGTGCGTCGACCGGAACCGAGGCCCCGCGGAGCGGACACCGTCGGCGCGCCTGGTTCTAGTCGATCGCTGCGTCCAGCAGCGCGCCGCAGTCGTCGTCGATCTTGTGCGTAATCAGATCGTCGGCCCGGGTACGCCCCCGATTGATCGCCATGATCGGCAGCCCGCGCACCGCGGCTTCGCGGACGAAGCGAAAGCCGGACCACACCATCAGCGAAGATCCGGATACCAGCACGGCCTCGGCCCCGGCCAGCCCGGCCCAGGCCCGCTCGACACGCGGCCTGGGTACGGCGCCACCGAAAAACACCACGTCCGGTTTGAGGATCCCGCTGCACAGAGGGCAGTCCGGCACATTGAACCGCTGGTAATCGACGTCGCCAAGCTCGATATCGCCATCGGGGCGCATGGCGGCGGCATCGTGCAACCAACCGCGGTTGGCCTCGACCAGCATATCCTGCACCCGGTGGCGTGACAGGCGGGTCCCGCAGTCCAGGCAGACCACGCGATCGAGCCGGCCGTGCAGATCGACCACGCTACCACTGCCTGCGGCCTGATGCAGGCCATCGACATTCTGCGTCACCAGCAGCGACAGCCGCCCGGCCGCCCCCAGCCGTGCCAGGGCGCGATGGCCGGGATTGGGCCGGGCCCGCGCCACGGGCGGCCAGCCGGCCATGCTGCGTGCCCAGTAACGACGGCGCTTCGAAAGCTGAGAGATGAACGCCTGATGCTGGATCGGGCGTGCCCCCTTCCAGCCGCCGTCGCGGTCGCGATAGTCCGGAATACCGGAATCGGTGCTCATGCCGGCGCCGGTCAGGACGAACAGCCGGCGATGGCGGGATACGAAGTCGCGCAACCGCTCAACATGCACCGTCCGGGTGGTCTCTGCCGGCTCCATCAACACATCGATTTCAGTCACGACGCCTCCGGGTAGCGGCAAGGACGCGCCCCGCCATGTTCGAATGCCACAGGACCGCGGGCAATGACGGCGCGCCGGCTCACGATACAAGCCCGGCGCCGATCAGTCGCGCTCGGCGTCCAGCAGCGCCCCGACTTTGGTCACGTAACCCTGCTTCGCCTTATCGGCCGCCATCCCCTTGAGTTTGGCCCACGCATCGTACTTGGCCCGGCCCTTGAAATCGGTGACACCCGGCCGCTTGCCGGAAACATCGCCTACCGTGGCCTGTTTGTAGTGCGCATACAGCGCCAGCAGGTCGGCGTTGCTCGGACGCGTGGACAGCGTCTCGACATCCTTCTGGGCCTGTTCGAATTCAGCTTGCAGATCCGCCATGGATTCTCCTCGGCCCGATGGGCCATCGTCGCGTCGGTCCGCCGAGTCTAGGGCCTGTTGCCGTTTCGTGCGAGTCCGCGCCAAGCGCTGTTTTGCGGCAAGACGAGGCGTAGCGAATGTGGCGTAGTCGTTCTACGCGAGAGAGCTACAACGCTGGATTGCCGCAAAACAGCGCTTGTCCCGAAGGGTTGGGCCGCCCCAAAAAATTGACGATGGGCGCCCTGCGGCGTTGCGAGTCTGGGTCGTGGCACGCCACGACGCGGCGACTCACGCCTTGCCGGACACGATTTGCGGACGCCAACGCGGCGCTCGCACGAAACGGCAACAGGCCCTAGCCAGCAATACGCGCGTACGTCATGAATCGATACGCCGGCGTATCGTCGGTGGCCGCGCGGGGCTCCTCGGCCACAAGTCGCCAGTGGGCCCAGTCGACCGCCGGAAACCAGGTATCGCCGGCGTATTCGGCCTCGATACGCGTGATCAGCAGACGGTCGGCCTGCGGCAATGCGAGCGCATAGACCTGTGCCCCGCCAATGACCATGAGTTCCGTCGCATCGCCCGCCTGCGCCAAGGCGGCATCCAGACGATCGACCACGACCACGCCCGCGGCCCGAAAGCCGGGCTGGCGCGTCAACACCAGATTGCGCCGGTGCGGCAAGGCCCGACCAATCGATTCAAACGTGCGCCGGCCCATCACGATGGGCTTGCCGCGTGTGTTGTGCTTGAACCAGCGCAGATCCTCCGGCAGGTGCCACGGCATGCCGCCCCGGGCGCCAATCACGCCGTTCACATCCATGGCCGCGATCAGGCTGATACGCGGTTGCGTCATCGTGTCTCCTGGCTTGCGCCTGCCCCGGCCTCGGACTGCCGGGTCAGCGTGATGATGAAGGTCGTCCCCTGGCTATGGGTTTCGGCAATCTCGAGATCGCCCCGATGGCGCCGGGCAATGCGCCGGCACAGATCGAGCCCGATGCCGGTCCCGGCCACGGCCTCGCGGTCTTGTCCGGCCAGCATGGCGTCCGGGTTGTCGAAGCCACGCGCGTTGTCGCTGTAGCGTAGCCGCAGCGTGTCGTTGTCCGGCGCCGTCGCCAAGGCCGTGATCGCGATACGCGGCGGCGTCTCCGGGCGACGATAGCGAATGCTGTTATCGATCAGATTCTGGAACAGTAATCGCAACTGTACCGGGTCGCCGGATACAACCCCAAGATTGCCCACATCGACGACGGCGTCGTGCTCGCGCGTGAGCGTGCCCAGATCGTCGACGACCGTTGCAATCAAAGCCCCGAGATCGATCCGCTGGGGCACGAATGGCGCGCTGTCGATGCGTGCCAGCCGAAGAATTCCCCCCACATTGTCCTGCAGCCGCGCCACCGCCGCATCGATGCGGGCGAGATAGTGCGCAGCGCCCGCGCCGGGGGCCACCGTGTCGTCGTCGCGCGCCGCCTCGACATACTCGCGCACGCGCCGCAGCGGCTCCCGCAGGTCGTGCACGACCGCATTGAACCAGGCACGCTCAGCCGATTGATCGCCGCCGGCCGCGGGCGCGGTCCGGCGATCACTGGATTTTTCCGGCGTCCCAAGTGCCAGGGTGAAACCGAGCAATGTATTGTCGGCCTCGTCGTGCAGCGCGACCACGGTGACCGGCCAGCAGACATCGCCGGGCCCATCGTCGACGCCGACCACCACGGCCGGCTGCGGCCGTCCGGTCTCGACCGTGCGATGCAACAGCACGTACCAGTCCTGTTCGTCCGCCGGCTGGAACAGATCGGTCACCGGGCGCCCGACCCAGGTTCGATCGACAACCTCCAGACACTCGGCGGCCTGCGGACTGACGTATTTAATCTCGGCCTCGAGCCCCAGCCCGATCCAGCCGGGCTCGCCCGCGATCAGCGCGAGATTGGCTCGGTGGGCGGCACGCGAGTCGCCTCGCGCCCGGCGCCGGCTCGGCAGCTCGAATGCCGGCCCGGTCTCGTGGATGAGCACCGCAAAACCCGGCTCGGCTTCGGGCTGCGGCCGGATCTCCAGGCGACAGTTCTTGCGCTCGCCGGCGCGGGTCAGGAGTGGCAGATCGAGCTGCGATTGCCCCGCCGCGGAGGCACCGAACAGCGTTCGGGTCACCAAACCCTGATGACGATTCTCGGCTGGCGCGAGATGATCGAGCCGGCGCCCCATGACGTCGGCCGCCAAATGCCCGAACAAACGCTCGGCGCTGTCATGCCATATGCGGACACGACCATCGAGCGTCAGCCCGCACACAGCCAGCGATGAATCCCGCGCGAGCAGCAACTCGAGCGCGCGCTCGGCAAAGCCGCCGTTATCGTCATAGACGAGCCGGCGTGAAACATGGGCCGTGGAATCGATCATGACCGTTCCATGCTCGTTCGTGAAAACGTCGCCGCGCCCAACCCGATCAGTGAATCGGGGCGGTCAAACCGGCCAGGAGTTCGGTCACGTCCGGCGTCGTCAGGCCGGGCGCATAATAGAAACCCTGCGCGAAGCCGCAGTGGTTATCGGCCAGAAAGCGTCGCTGCCCATCATTCTCAACCCCTTCGGCCACCACACGCATCCCCAGACTGGCCCCCAGGGCGATGATCGCCCGGGCCATGGCCTGGTCGCTGGGATTGTCCACGACACCGCGCAGACAGTTGAGATCGATCTTGAGCACGTCCACGGGCCGCCGCGTTAGAGACTGGAGCGTCGAGCGACCGCGCCCGACATCATCTATAACGACCCGTACCCCCAAATTCTTGAGGGCGGCGAGCAGATCGTCGAAAACCCGGTTGTCGAGAATGAGTGCGCTCTCGCTGAATTCCAGTTCGAGGCAGCCGGGCGGCATGCCGCGCTCGTCGATCAGCCTTCGTACGCTGGCCAGCAGGCCGGCGCTACTGACCAGTTCGGCCGAGACATTGACCGCAAGCACGACGTCGGCATCAATCAGGCCGTAGTCGCGCCAGGCCAGATACTGACGACAGGCCGACGACAGCACCCAATCGCTGAGCCGTTCGATAAAACCACTCGCCTCCGCGAGCGCGACGAAACGCGTCGGCGAAATCGGTCCGAGGCGGCTGTGATGCCAGCGCGACAACGCTTCCAGCGCGACGATACGGCCGGTCTCGAGCTCGAACTGGGGCTGGTAGACCAGATACAACTCGTCGCGCTCCAGGGCCAGGCGCAACTCGTTGCCCAGCTCCGCCGGCTCGGCCTCGGTCGCCTGATCGACGTCGGCAAACCAGCAGAAGCGATCGCGTCCGGCCCGCTTGGCGGCGTACATCGCCGCGTCGGCGTGGGTGAGCAAGGTCATGCCATCGGCGCCGTCCTCGGGGTAGCGCGCCGCGCCAATCGATATGGTCACGCGTAGCCGGTGCTCGCGCACCACCACCGGCTGGCGGAACCGATCCAGCACGGCACGCAGCATCGCATCGACCTCGGTGCTGTCGTCCGTGTCGGCCACCGCCACGAATTCGTCGCCGCCCACGCGCCCCAACAGCACCTGCGCGCTACAGCTGGCCTGGAGGCGCTCCGCGGCCACGGCCAGGGCGCGGTCGCCCACGTTATGGCCCAGCGAATCGTTGATACTCTTGAAACCGTCGAGATCGAAATAGATCACCACGAAGGGGGCGCGCCGCTCCGGCGGCTCGGCCAGCTTCCGGGCGATGCGTTCCTGCACCACGCGGCGGTTGAACAGACCGGTAATCTGATCGTGCTCGGCCAGATAGGTGAACTGCGCCTGGTTGGCGTACTGCTGGATCGCGTAGCGAATGACCCGTTCGATCAGTACCGCCGTCAGGGAATCCTTGGACAGAAAATCGACCGCACCGGCCTTCATGACCGCCAGATCGATTTCATAATTGTCGTTACCGGTCAGCACGACGATCGGCCCGGCGAAGCGTCGGGCGGCCGCGCTGCGCAGCACTTCCAGGCCGGTGCGCGCGCCCAGCTGATAATCGAGCAGGCAAATATCGTGCGCAGCACGCGCCAACTCACGTTCGGCTTCGACGTGGTCCGATGCGAACGTCAGGGCATACTCCATCCCGTGCGCCGCCGACAATAGACTGGCCAGATGTTCGCGATCCTCTTCGCTATCCTCGACGACGAGAACCCGAATCGGGCCCGTTCCCTGATTCAATGTGAGTTTTCTTATTCAAATGTCCTGGTCGACAGTCTACTTCAACTCACCGACCACGCGCTGAAAATACTGCCCGGGCGCGAGCCGTATCGGACATTCAGACCGCGATCGGCGCCTTGATGGCCGGATGGCTTTTATAATCAAGCAATTCGATGTCATCGAAACGAAAATCGAAGATGTCGTCGATGGCCGGGTTCAGATGCAGGCGCGGTGGCGCGAGCGGCTCGCGCGCAAGCTGGACCGCCACCTGATCGAGGTGATTCAAGTAAATATGCGCGTCGCCGAGCGTATGAACGAAGTCGCCCACGGCTAGATCGCATACCTGGGCAATCATGTGCGTTAAGATTGCATAAGAGGCAATATTGAACGGCACGCCCAGAAAAATATCGGCACTGCGTTGATAGAGCTGGCAGGATAAACGCCCGTCGGCGACATAAAACTGAAACATCGCATGACACGGCGGCAACGCCATATCGTCGACCTGGGCCGGATTCCACGCGGTCACGATATGCCGGCGTGAATCGGGATTGCGCCGGATGCCCTCGATCACGCGTGCCAGCTGATCGATCGACTCACCGTTCGGCGCCGGCCAGCTGCGCCACTGGTAGCCGTAGACCGGCCCGAGGTCGCCGTTCTCGTCGGCCCACTCGTCCCAGATCCGGACTTTGTTCTCGCGCAGGTAGGCGATATTGGTATCGCCGGCGATAAACCACAGCAGCTCGTGGATGATCGAGCGCAGGTGCAGTTTCTTGGTGGTCAGCGCCGGGAAACCGCGGGCCAGATCGAACCGCATCTGGCGGCCGAACACTGACCTCGTGCCCACGCCGGTACGATCGGCCTTGGTCACGCCGTGATCGCGCACCTCACGCATCAGGTCGAGATAGGGTTGCTCGATCGCCGCACTCACTTGGCACCGCCCTCATTCGGGTCGCGTCGGGTATATGCCCAGATCAAAAGCACGATGCCGCCGACGATCATGGGCGCCGAATAGATCTGGCCGAGCGTCATCCAGCCGAAGGCGACGAAGCCGGCGAACGGATCCGGCTGGCGGAAGAACTCGCAGAAAAAGCGGAAGCAACCATAGCCGACCAGGAACACACCGGATACCGCCGCACGCGGACGCGGCTTGGCCGCATAGATCCAGAGAATCGCGAACAGGGCGAGCCCTTCCAGCGAGGCCTCGTACAGTTCCGAGGGGTGCCGCGGCTGCGGCCCGACATGCGGATAGATCATGGCCCAGGGCACATCGGTGACCCGGCCCACCAGTTCGCCGTTGATAAAATTCCCGATCCGCCCGAAGAACAGCCCGATGGGCACGATCGGTGCCACGAAGTCGGTGATCTGGAAGAAGGTGCGGTGTGTTTTACGCGCGAACCACAGCGAGGCGATCAACACACCGATCAGACCGCCGTGGAACGACATGCCGCCGTCCCATACCGCGAAAATCTGCAGCGGATGGTGATAGAACAGATCGGGCTGGTACAGCAGCACATAGCCCAACCGTCCGCCGAACACCACGCCGAGCACGACATAGAACAGGAAGTCGCCGACTTCCTCCTTATGCCAGTGCACATGCGGCTGGCGCGTGCGCACGATGCCCATGCCCCAGCCGACGAGGAAGGACAACAAATACATCAGGCCGTACCAGTGCACGGCCAACGGGCCGATCGAAAACGCGATCGGGTCGAAATCGGGACGTACGAACATGGGCGCGGAGTTTAGCAGCACGCAGCCCCGCGATGGCGATCAAACCGATGACGAATTATTGAAACCGCACCCGGCCGTCCGCCGACACATCGCGCGTGTCGCATGGCCCGCGGCGTCAGCGCGTCAGCGCATAGCACAGCGCATCCCGCGGCACCGCCGTATCGCCAAGATTAGGGCATGGTGCCCAACGTGCGAGCCGCCCTTCGTATCGCATGCCGAGTTTTTCCAGCACGCGCGCGGAGGCGGTATTGTCGACGTCGCAGGTGGCCCACACACGATACAGATCGTCGTTGGCCCACGCGGCCTCGACAATCGCCGCGGCCGCCTCCGTGGCCAGCCCACGCCCCCAGACCGAAGGCGCGAGGATATAACCGATCTCCGCGCCGTGCTGATCGAACTGGCACGACACCGCACCGTGCAGCACGCCGGTGGCCCGGTCGGTCACGGCGTAGCAGAAATCGTCGCCCGCAGCCCAGCCGGCCGCGACATCGTCGAGAAAGTCGTGGGTGTCGTCGATGTCCTCCGCGGTCGGCCAGATCATGTAGCGCGTGGCCACGGGATCGCTGGCGTAGGCGAAGATGGTCCCGGCATCGGTAGGCGCCGGCGGCCGCAGATGCAGCCGCCGGGTATCGACGCTGCGCGGCATGAAGGTCATCATCGAACGCGATCTCCCCGCAGGCGGCGCAGGCTATTTTCAGTCCAGCGCGTGGCCGAATTCCTTGGCGTAGCGCGCCTTGAACTCGTCCATCGTGAAGGCGTGGTTCTGGGTACCGGGCCGCTCGATCTTGATCGTGCCCATCAGCGAGGCGATGCGACCGGTGGTCGCCCAGTCGTAACCCTGCTGCAGGCCGTAGATCAGCCCGGCCCGGAACGCGTCGCCGCAACCCGTCGGGTCGCTCAATGCCGAGGGACTGCCGGTGGGGATTTCGTACGTCTTGCCATCGGCATAGATTACCGACCCCTTGGCGCCCTTGGTCACGATCAGCGCCTTGAGCCGGGCCGCGATCTCGGCCTCGCTCATGCCCGTGCGGTCGCGCACCAGCTTGGACTCGTAGTCGTTGACCGCGAGATATGCCGCCTGGTCGATGATCGTGTTCAGCTCCGCGCCGTTGAACATCGGCAGGCCCTGCCCCGGATCGAAGATGAAATCGATCCCGGCATCGGCAAACTGCTGCGCATGGGCGACCATGCCGTCCTTGCCATCCGGCGACACCATGCCCAGCGTGATACCGGCGTTGTCCGGCACCGCCTGCTCGTGGGCATGGTTCATCGCGCCCGGATGGAAGGCCGTGATCTGGTTGTCGTCCATGTCGGTGGTGATGTACGCCTGCGCGGTGTAGGCATCATCGATACGCAAGATGTGATCACGGCTGATGCCGTGCTGATCCATCCAGTCGGCATAGTCGTCGAAATCCGTACCGACCGTGCCCATGGCCTTGCCGTCGCCGCCCAGCAGCGCCAGCGAATAGGCAATGTTACCGGCACAGCCGCCGAATTCCCGGCGCATTTCCGGCACCAGGAAAGAGACGTTCAGCATATGCACCTGGTCGGGCAGAATCTCGTTCTTGAACTGCCCGGAGTAGACCATGATGGTATCAAAGGCAAAGGAACCGCAGATCAGCGCAGACATAGATTGTCCTTTCGTCAAGTAAACGGGTGGCGCGCTTTCATCGCCCGCCGAGGCGCCGCCGGCATCAATCCGCCGGCGCACCCTGTAAGCATTGAATCAGGCAGCCGAGCGTTCGCCGCCCGATTTGGGTTCGTATTTCAAATCGAGCGACTTGGCCGCCGCGACTTCGTCCAGCCGGCGCACCGGCAGGCTCACCGGGGCGTTCTTGAGCGTCGTCGCATCGTTTCTGGCTTCGTTCCAGATCGCGACCATGGCGTCGACGAATCCATCCAGCGTCTCGCGTGACTCGGTCTCGGTGGGCTCAATCAAAAAGCATTCGGGCACGAGCAGCGGGAAGTAGATGGTCGGGGCGTGATAGCCGTAGTCGAGCAGCCGCTTGGCGAAGTCGGTCGCAGTCACGTCCAGCTGCTGCTTCTGGCGCTTGAGCGTGACGATGAACTCGTGGCTGGCGCGCCGGTCCGGGAACGCGACCTCGAAGCCGGCCTGCTTGAGCCGCGCCATCAGGTAGTTCGAGTTGAGCGTCGCGAATTCAGAGACCCGCGTCATGCCCTCGCGCCCCAGCAGGCGCGCATAGACATACGCCCGCAGCAGCACGCCGGCGTTGCCCATGAAGGTCGACAGGCGGCCGATGCTGTGCGGCACATCCTTTTCGGTCAGCCAGCGATAGCTGGCATTTGTGCCCTCGCCCTCACGGCCGACCACCGGGATCGGCATGAAATCGCGCAGACGCCGGGACACACCGACCGCACCCGAGCCCGGCCCGCCGCCGCCGTGCGGCGTGGAGAAGGTCTTGTGCAGGTTCATGTGGATGACATCGAAGCCCATGTCGCCCGGGCGTACCTTGCCGAGAATGGCGTTGAGGTTGGCGCCGTCGTAGTACAGCAGGCCGCCGGCGTCGTGGATCATCTTCGAGATCTCGAGAATGTCCTGTTCGAACACGCCCAGCGTGGACGGGTTGGTCAGCATGATGCCGGCCGTCTTCGGGCCCACTTTCGCGCGCAGCGCCTCGAGATCGACGTCGCCATCGGCATCGGTCGGAATCTCGACCACGGTGCAGCCGCACATCACGGCCGTGGCCGGATTGGTGCCGTGGGCCGCGCTCGGCACGATGATTTCGTCGCGCTCGGTATCGCCGCGGGCCTCGTGGTAGGCCTTGATCATCGCCACGCCGGTGAATTCTCCCTGCGCGCCGGCCATGGGCGTGAGCGAGACCGCGGCCATGCCGGTCACTGTCTTGAGCATTTCCTGCAGCTCAAAAAAGCAGGCCATCATGCCCTGACTGTGACTGGCCGGCGCCAGCGGATGCCGATTCAGAAAGCCCGGCAGCGAGGCCAGCGTGTTACAGGCTCGCGGGTTGTACTTCATCGTGCACGAGCCCAGCGGGTAGAAGTGCGTATCGATGGAGAAGTTGAGCTGCGACAGGCGCGTGTAATGCCGCACCACGTCCAGTTCGGAGACTTCCGGCAGGCCGAGCGCGCTGCGGCGCCTGAGGTTCTCCGGCAGATCGTACACCGCGGGCGCGGTTTCCGGCGCCTGGGCGGTGGCCCGGCGGCCCGGCCGGCTGTGTTCGAAGATCAGTCGTTCAGTCATGGCAATCCAAAACCGTTAGGCCGATTCGAGCGCGGCGATGGCCGCGTCGTAATCGGGTTCTTCGGAAATCTCGGGCACGAGTTCGCTGTAGACGACGCGATCGTCGGCATCGGCCACGATCACGGCGCGGGCGCACAGCCCGGCCATGCCGCCGTCCTCGATCAGCACGCCGTAGTCGGCAGCGAAGGTCTTGTCGCGCATCATCGACAGCGTGACGCCGTTGTCCAGCCCTTCGGCGGCACAGAAGCGCTTGTGCGCGAACGGCAGATCGGCCGAGACCTGCAGCAGCACGACACCCGTCAAGGCTTCGGCGCGGGCATTGAACCGCTTGACCGACAACGCACAGGTCGGCGTGTCCAGGCTCGGGAAGATATTGAAGATCTTGGCGCGGCCGGCGAACGCGTCGAGTCCGACATCGACCAGATCGCTGCCGGTGAGCCGCAGCGGCGGCAGGCGATCGCCCGGCTGCGGCAGTTCGCCGGCGACGTGCATTTCGGCGCCGCGGCGCGTGATGGTTCGGCTCATATCAGGCCACCTCTGTCATTTCCGCCAGCACATCCGACAGCGCGTTGGCGTAGGCCGCCAGATCGTCGTCGGTCTTGGTTTCGGTTGCACAGACGAGCAGCACGTCATCCATGCCGTCGAAAAATTCGCCCAGTGCCAGGCCGCCGAGGATGCCGCGCTCGGCCAGGGCGTCGAGCACCGGCTGGGCCGGCACCGGCAAGCGCAGCGCGGCTTCGTGGAAGAACGGTGTGTTGAATACGCGCGCCACGCCGTCGAGTGCGGTCAGGCGTGCCACCAGATCGCGGGTGGTCGCAGCACAGGTCGCGGCCACGGTTTCCAGACCATGCGAGCCCAGCAGGCTCATGTGAATGGTCGCGGCAGTGACCAGCAACCCCTGGTTGGTACAGATATTCGAAGTGGCCTTGGAGCGCCGGATATGCTGCTCGCGCGGCTGCAGCGTGAGCACATAGCCCGGCTTGCCGTCCATATCCCGCGTGCGCCCGACCACGCGCCCCGGCATCTGACGCACATGGGTCTTGCGGCAGCACAGAATACCGAAGTACGGCCCGCCCCCGGCCAGTGGTGCGCCCAGCGGCTGGCCTTCGCCGACCACGATATCGGCACCGGCGCCGTCGCCCCATTCGCCCGGCGGGCTCAGCAGTGCGAGCGACACCGGATTGACCACACCGATCGCCAGCGCGCCGTTATCGCGCGCCCAGTCGGTCAGCGCATCCACATCCTCCAGCACGCCGAAGAAATTCGGCTGCGGGATGACGAGCGCGGTGATGTCCTCGCCGGTCCAGGCGTCGAGCGCGGCGCGGTCGATCTTGCCGTCGGCGCCGAAGGCGATCGACTCGAAGATAATGTTCTGGTTTGCGCAGATGTTGTGCGCGACTTCGCGATAGTACGGATGCACGCTGGCCGGCATCAGCATCCGCCTGGACTTGGATTTGCGATTGGCCCGCACGGCCATCAGCACGGCCTCGGCCAACGCGGAGGCCCCGTCGTAGAGCGAGGCGTTGGCGACGTCCATGCCGGTCAGTCCGCACACCATCGTCTGGTACTCGTAGACGACCTGCAGCGTGCCCTGGCTGGCCTCGGCCTGATACGGCGTATAGGCGCTGTAGAACTCGCCGCGGGTGGTGATCTCCCATACCGCGGCCGGCACGTGATGCTCGTAGGCACCCGCGCCGATAAAGCACAGACCGCCAGTATCCCGCGCGGCGCGTTGGTGCATCAAGCGGGTGACGGCCTGCTCGCTGGCGCGTTCCGGAATCGCCGAGATATCGACATCGCGCAGCTTCGGGTCGATCTCGGAAAACAGGGCATCGACACTGTCCGCGCCGATGGCGGCCAGCATGTCCGTGATGTCCTTGTCGGTATGGGGAATGAAAGGCATAGCGTTTGCAGGTTGAAACCAGGCTGGAGACCAGGAAGCGGCGCCGACGACACGCGCCGGCGCCGTAAGGAGATCGGTCAGTCTTCTTCGGCTTCGACGATCTCACCATAGGCATCGGCGTCCAGCAGGTCGTCGAGATGCGCGGTGTTGTCAACCGTCATCTTGAACAACCAGCCCTCGCCGAACGGATCTTCGTTGACGCGCTCGGGCGAATCGGCCAGTTCCTCGTTGACCTCGACGATCTCGCCATCGACCGGCGCATAGATATCGGAGGCGGCCTTGACCGATTCGACCACGGCCACCGGGTCGCCCACGGCGAACTTGGTGCCGGTCTCCGGCAGTTCGACAAACACCAGATCGCCCAGCGAGCCCTGGGCGTATTCGGTGATGCCGACGGTCACGGTGCCGTCGCCGTCGTTGGCCACCCATTCGTGGCTCTTGGTATACGAAAGTTCGTTCGGGATATCGCTCATTGTCTTATCCTGGATTGGCCCCTTGACGAGTCGAAATGATAAGCGAGGCGGCCCCGTATTCCAGCCGCTCGCAGGAAAAAGCGTCGGTCCGGCCGCTAGAGATCGATGTGGATCTCGCCGTGACGCACGAAGGGATAGGAGACGATGCGGGCCGGCACCCACTTGCCGCGCAGCTCGACCTCGACCTGGTCCGACCAGTCGGCGGGCACGCGCGCCAGTGCGATGGAGCGCGACAGGGTCGGCGCGAAGCTGCCGCTGGTGACCTCGCCGGGCGCGTCCCCGGCCTCGGTGGCCTCGTCGCCGGCCGCGCGCACGGCCGCGCCGTGGCGCATGACGCCGCGGCCTTCCAACAGCAGGCCGACCATTTTCCTGGTCTCGTCGTATTCGCGGATATGCGTCAGCGCATCCCGGCCGATGAATTCGCGTTCCGCCGGCTCGAAGGCCACGGTCCAGGCCAGGCCGGACTCCAGCGGCGTGATGTCTTCGTCCATGTCCTGGCCGTAAAGATTCAGCCCGGCCTCGAGCCGCAGCGTGTCCCGCGCGCCGAGGCCGACCGGCGACACGCCGGCCTCATGCAGCGCCCGCCAGGTCTCGACTGCTGCATCGGCCGGCAGCATGATCTCGAACCCGTCCTCGCCGGTGTAACCGGTGCGACCGAGCACCCAGTCATCGGCGACCGTGGCGCGAAACGGCTTGAGCTCCATCGCCGCGGCCGCGAGATCGTCATCAAGAATCCGCTGGCAAAGCTCGCGTGCCTGCGGTCCCTGTACGGCGATGATCGCCAGCTCGTCGCGCGCCGTGACCGTGGCGTCGAAGTCGCGGGCCTGGCTGGTGATCCACGCCATATCCTTGGTCGTGGTGGCCGCATTGACCACGATGCGATACCAGTGCTCGCCCAGGTGATAGACGATCAGGTCGTCGACCACGCCACCGCGGGTGTTGAGCATGCAGGTATAGAAGGCACGGCCCACTTCGTCGATCTTGGCCACATCGTTGGCCAGAGTCCGCCGCAGCAGGTCGCGCGCCTGCGGGCCCTCGATGTCGACCGGGCGCATGTGCGAGACATCGAACATGCCGGCCGATTCACGCACGGCCTTGTGTTCGGAAATCTGGGAGCCGTAGTGGATCGGCATCTCCCAGCCGGCGAAATTCACCAGCTTGGCGCCCAGGGCGACGTGCTCGTCGTACAACGGGGTCTGATTGGCCATGCGATCGACTCTTTTCGGACAAATGCGGCAGTTGAAAGACCGTCGGTCTCGTTCCGCCGCCCCTCTGTCCTGGCACCTGAGAGATTCGCCCCGTCGGTGAACCGCCTTGGCGGTTGCTCTCCAGAGTCGATCGTGGCCGGCATGCCGGCCCACGCGTGGTCCTGTGGCCTGAGCGTTTCCGGGCGGAATTGCGCCTTCGGCGGCGGGCGTGCCCGCTCTCTCCCACGCGTTTTGCGATCGAGTACCGAACTATACCGGGCGCGCCGGGCCAAGCCAAATGGCGCGACTCGAGCCCGTTGCCGTTTTGCGCGGCAGCGCGCCGGCGGCCCGCGCTAGCGCAACAACGGCGCCCCATCGGGGGAAAGCCCCGCGGCCTGGCTGATCATGATCCGGCGGATCGGGGCCAGCCGCGAAGCGCCGCCGATAGCCAGTCCGCGCAACACACGCAACAACGGGTTGCGGCTGCCGTAGAGCCGTTTCAGGCCATCGGTAGCGGCCAGCATCATCATGTTGTCGCCCATGCGCGCGCGCTGATAACGCTTGAGATAGCGCAATTCGCCGGCGTCCGCCCCGGCGGTGCGGCCCGCCTCGAGTGCGGCCACCAGCTCGGCGACGTCCAGCAGCCCCAGATTCACCCCCTGTCCGGCCATGGGGTGGACAACGTGCGCGGCGTCGCCAGCGATCGCCACGCGCGGTTGTACGTATTCGCGCGCATGCATCAGCTTGAGCGGGAACGCCGCGCGCGGGCCCATGTGCTCGATGCGCCCGAGCGCGCCGCCGCTGGCCTCGGTCAGCCGGCGACAGAATTCGTCATGATCGAGCGCAGCCAATTCATCCGCCAGCGCTTCATCGGCATGCCAGGCCAGCGAGCACCGGCCATCCGACAACGGCAAAAACGCCACCGGGCCGGTTTCGGTGAAACGCTGCCAGGCGATATGCCGGTGGTGGTGCGCGGTCGTGACCGTGCCGACCGTACAACGCTGGCCGTACGCCCATCCCGTGGTCGCGATGCCGGCGGCTTCGCGCACCGGCGAATTCGCCCCTTCGGCTCCGACCACCAGGGCCGCGCTGATCTCCTGTTCATCATCGAGCGTCAACCGCGCGGCGTTGTCGTCGACTGCCAGCGCGGCGAGGCGGGCCGGGCAATAGACATCGACATGCTCGAACGCCTGCCAGGCGGCATCGACCACCAGCGCATTCTCGACGATGTGCCCGAGCTCGGGCAGGCCGACCGCGGTATTCTCGAGAAACAGCTCGTCATCGCCACCCGCCTGCCAGACCTTCATGCCGGTGAAGGCACAGATTCGCTTCGCCGGCACGCGCTCCCAGAGACCGAGATTGTCCAGCACCCGCCGCGGCCCCGGCGCGATCGCCGATTGCCGCAGCTCGTAATCGGCTTCCGGGTCGAGCGGCTTGGGCTGCCTGGCCTCGATCAGGGCGACGTGGAAATCGGCGTCGGACAGTGCGACGGCGAGCACCGCGCCCACCATGCCGCCGCCGACAATAGCGACATCGTAACGAGGGCCTGTGGTCATAAGTTCATCCTGCGGTCGGAGCGGCGCATTGCGGTGTCATCGAGCAGCGCCAGCCCCATGCTGCGCCGCGCCATGCCGCCGCGCACGCCCGGCGCCAGCGACAAACCGAACAAGCCGGCGCCGCGCACATGACCGAGGCCCGGCACGCGATTGGAAAACAGGCGCACGATACGGTCGGTGAAATTGGCCACGCGGTGTTGATCCGGTCGCCGGCTTTCGGCCCAGGCCGCCAGATGATCGGCGTCGCCCGGATCGAACGCGGCACCGTCGAGCTGCTGGTGCTCGCGCAGGGCCGCCGCCACGCCCAGCGCATCCCGCATCGCTAGATTGAAGCCCTGGGCCGCGGCCGGGTGCAGCGCGTGGCCGGCATTGCCGATCAACGCGGCACGATGCGACCAGGCCCGGTCGCAGAGCACGCGCGCCAACGGATAGGCGCCGCGCGGCCCGGCCAGCGTCAACCGGCCCAGGCGATCGCCGAAACGCGCCTGCAACTCGGCGGTGAAATCGTCGTCGCCCGAATCCAGCAACCGCCGCGCCTCGTCGGTCGGCACGGTCCAGACCACGGCCGCCGTGTCATGCACGAACGGCAACAGCGCCACCGGCCCATCCGGGGTGAAACGCTCGTAGGCACAACCGGCCAGCGAGCGTTCGGTGCGGGCCTTGGTGATGATCGCGGACTGGCCATAGTCGTCGACCGTGGCCCCGATACCGAGCGCCGAGCGCACTTTCGAGTGGGTGCCGTCGGCGCCGATCACCAACCGCGTGGTCAGACGGCGTTTGCCCTCGCCTTCGGTCAGTGTGAGTTCAACCGCCGCGTCGCCCTGATACGCCAGCGACTCGAAGGCCGCGGGCGCGATCGTATCCACATGATCCATGTCGGCCAGCCGCTCGCGCAGGGCACCGATCATGGTGAGATTGGGCACCACATAGCCGAGCGCGGGCAGGCCGTACTCGGCCGCGTCGACCGTGACGCGGCCGAAATGCCCGGCCTGCGAGACATGCAGGCGCTCGATCGCGGCCGCGTCCTCGGCCATCGCCGACCACAGCCCGAGCTCGTCGAACATGGCGCGCGTGCCCCAGGCGAGTGCCGTGGTGCGCGCCTTCATGTTCTCGTCGGCCGGCGCATCGAAGGCCACCGCTTCGATCAGCGCGATGCGCAGCCCGCTGCCGGACAGCGCGCACGCCAAGCTGGCACCGGCCAGGCCGCCGCCCACCACCGCAATGTCGTAATCGGCGCTCACGCGTTTTCGCTCATGAGCGCCTCGATGGCCGCCGGCGCCTTGGGCACGGCCGAGGTCATGATCTCCGGAGCGCCATCGGTGATCACGATATCGTCCTCCACCCGGATGCCGATGCCCCAATAGCGCGGGTCCGCGCCGTCGGCGCCCGGCGGGATATACAAGCCCGGCTCGATCGTGAGCACCATGCCGGGTTCGAGCGCGCGCCACTCGCCGTCCTGCTTGTACGCGCCCACGTCGTGCACATCCATGCCGAGCCAATGGCTCGTGCCGTGCATGAAGAACGTCTTGTAGCGCTCGTCGGCGATCACCGATTCGCGATCGCCGGTGACGAAACCCAGTTCGAGCAGACCGTCGACCAGAGTCTCGAGCGCGGCCTGGTGCGGTGCGTTGGCCTTCGCCCCGGCACGGCAGGCCGCGATCGCGGCTTCGTTGGCGGCCAGCACGATGTCGTAGACCTCGCGCTGGGTGTCGGTGAAACGGCCGTTGGCCGGGAAGGTACGCGTGATATCGCCGGCATAGCCGCGGTACTCGGCGCCCGAATCGATCAGCACCAGATCGCCGTCGGCGAGCGCCGATGCATTTTCCACATAATGCAGCACACAGGCATTGGCCCCCGCCCCAACGATGGTCGGATACGCCCAGTGCATGCCGTCGAGGCCGTAAATGTAATGCAGCGTGGCCTCGAGCTGATATTCGTACACACCCGGTTCGGCCGCACGCATGGCCGCGCAATGCCCCGCGGCCGACGTCGAGGCGGCCTGGCGCATCAAGGCCAGCTCGGTCGGCGACTTACGCAACCGCATTTCATGCACCACGCTATTGAGCGAGATGATGTGCTCAGGTGGCGCCGCATGCCGGCCGCGCGAACGCAGATCGTTCAGCCGTGCGAGCAGGCGCTGTTCGAACTCGGGATGGATGCCCTGGGTCATATACAGGTACTTACGAGTCGAGAGCATATCGCCGATGCGCGCATCGAATTCCTCGATCGGAAAGGCCTGATCGGCGCCGAACCGCGCCATCGCTCCCTCGGTGCCGGCGCGATGGCCGATCCAGGTCTCGGCCGCCGGATCGCGCTCGCGACAGAACAGCACGTACTCGCCGTCTTCGCGCCCAGGCGCGATCACCGCGATCGCACAAGGCTCGCCGAAGCCGGTCAGATAGCGAAAATCGCTGTTCGGCCGATACGGATAGTCGACGTCGTTGTTGCGATTGCGCTCGGGCGTGGCGGCAATGACCGCGATGCCAGAGGCGCCGATCTCGCGCGCCAACGCGGCGCGGCGCTCGGCATGATCGGACGGGTCGTCGGCGTGATTCAGATGGGACGGGTCGGCAATCAATGCAGCGTCTCCCGGGTTTCGGGGCCTTCCCGCCGAGGCTGAAGTTCGAGAAAGATCATCTGCACGCCGACGCGCACGTACTCCACCAGCTCGGCGTAGTCGGCTTCGGCGCTGTCGGCATCCTCTTCGGCGGTGAGCTCGGCCTTCGACAGTTCGGTGAGATCGGTCACGATCTCGCGGACTTCATCCGACAACTGATCCGGATCGAAGCGACCGCGATAGCTCAGGCCGAAAAGAAAGCCCGAACACCAGCGCGCGAGCGCGTTGACGCGACGATCCAGCGAATGCTCGTCGTCGTCAGGCAATAGCGGCGTGAAGCTCAGGTCGGGATCGAACAGCCCTTCGAGCGTCATCTCGCGCAGGGCCTCGAGCGCGGCGGTCAGATTTTCGGCCTCGACATCGTCCACGGCCGCCGCCGGCGGCTGCTCGTTGTCGATGCACAACATGCCGGTCAGCGTGCCGTGAGTCTCGCCGGGTGTTTGCACCGAGCCGGCTTGTTTGAGCCCGTGATCGAGGGCCATGAAGATATCGGACTGACTCATGTCGGACCTTTGCGTTAAAGCGACTTCATGGTAGCAAAGCCCGGGCCCCGATTGCGCCAGGCACCGGCCGCGCCGGGCGGTGCCGTCCGGCCCGCGCGCGCATCAATCGACCGGCCGGCCGCAGAGTGCCTCCGGATCATGCTCGTCCTGCGCGTCATCGTGCGCGACCGAACCCATGCGAAGACTGCCGTCGGCGCAGTGCACAATCCGCGCCTTGTGGCTCGTCTGGCTGGAGGCTGAGCCCGGATCGGCCGACTGCGCACCGGCCGCGCGGGCCTGTCGGCGTTGCGGGCCACTGCTCTGTTTCGGCCCGGCGGCGCCGCTCGTTGCCTGCGCGTCCGGCGGCGCACCGGGCGATTCGGGCACGGGATGTGGAATCACCTTACCGGTCTGCGGATCAAGATAAATCGTCTGACCGGAGTCGGCGGCCGCCGCCGCGCCACTGGCCACGGCCAGAGCCGCAACGATTGAGCCGGAAATACACAACTGCTTGATCGACATGACGGATATCGCATCGTTGATGAGACGGCCCATCGTATCCCGCTGCCCGGCACACTGCTGTAACACGCCGCTTGTCTGCGCGCGCCCGTATCATCGCGGTATGCTGCCACCCTCAAGCCCGCCTCGCGACAACTGCCCATGGCCGTATTGAACTGGCGCGACACCCTCGAAGAACTCGTCGCCGAGCCCACCATCAGCAGCGATGACCCGACACTGGATCGTGGCAATCGCCGCGCGGCCGAGATGCTGGCCGCCCGGCTCGACCACGCCGGCTTCGACTGCGACATCCGCCCGATCGGCGAGCGCGATGACAAGGTCAACCTGATCGCCCGCCTCGGCCCGCCCGGGCACGGTTCCGAATCCGGCCTGGTGTTCGCCGGGCATATCGACACCGTGCCCTACGACGACACCGGCTGGGATTCGGACCCGTTCACGCTCAGCGAGCGCGACAATCGGCTCTACGGCCTCGGCACGACCGACATGAAAGGCTTCGTCGCATTGGCGGCCGGCGTGGCCGCCGAGTACGCCGGGCATACGCTCGAAGCCCCGTTGTCGCTGGTGCTTACCGCCGACGAGGAATGCGGCATGGACGGCGCCCGGGCGCTGGCCGATACGGGCATCGCCGCCGGGCGCTACTGTGTGATCGGCGAGCCGACGTCCCTGGTGCCGATCCGGCAGCACAAGGGCATCTTCATGGAGACCATCGAGACCGTCGGTGCCTCGGGCCACTCCAGCAATCCAGCCTACGGGGCCAACGCCATCGAGGCCATGCACACCGCGATCGGCGCGATTCGCGCGCTGCGCGATGAACTGGCCGAACGCGCCCCGGCCAAGGAATTCCCGGTGCCGCATGCCACCCTGAATCTGGGCACCGTACGCGGCGGCGACGCGGCCAACCGCATCCCGGCGCGTTGCCGGCTGGATATCGATCTGCGTTTTCTGCCAGGGGACTCGATCAACGACCTGCGCGAAGCCCTGCGCAGCCGGGTTCGCGCCGCTCTCGCACCAAGCGATTGCTCGGTACGCTTCTCGGCCCTGTTCGCCGGCACGCCGGCACTGGAGACACCGCCCGATTCGCCGATCGTGACGGCCTGCGAGGAATTGACCGGCCACGAGGCCACGGCAGTGGATTTCGGCACCGAAGGCGCGTTCTACCATGCCATCGGCATGGACACGGTCATCCTCGGGCCGGGCGATATCGCCCTCGCCCATCAGCCGAACGAATATCTGGCCCTGTCGCGCATCGCCCCGATGCAGTCGATTCTGCGTGAACTGGTGCATCGGTTCTGTCGGCCCGCCTGACCGACCGGCCGGCGCTCGCCCGGACCCTGTGTTTTTTGCTCTAATGCCGCGATGCCTGCCAGCCGTAACAATAATCCGCTAGCGATCGACCAGAACGCCATGGTCGCCGCCCTGCGCGCATCCGCGCCGTATGTGCATGCGCACCGCGGTCGCACGTTCGTGATCCACCTGCCCGGCGAGGCGGCCGCATCGCCGCGTTTCGTCGACCTGATCTACGACGTCGCCCTGCTCGCCAGCCTGGGCGTACGCCTGGTCATCATATTCGGGGCGCGCCCGCAGATCGACGCAGCGCTGGCTTCGGCCGGCCTGACACCGCGTTTGTCGCATGGTGTACGGGTCACCGACGCCGACGCCCTGGTCTGCGTACGCCAGGCGGTGGGCAGTCTGCAGATGGCCTACGAGGCGCATCTGTCCACCAGCCTGGCGAGCACGCCCATGGGCGGCGCCCGTATCTCGACCGCCAGCGGCAATCTGGTCACCGCCCGGCCGATGGGCGTGGTCGACGGCGTCGATCATGGCCATACCGGCGAGGTGCGGCGAATCGACAGCGCGAGCATCAACGCCCATCTGGCACGTGGTCACATCGTGCTGCTGTCGTGCATCGGCTATTCGCCGTCGGGCGAGATATTCAATCTCGTCACCGAGGACGTGGCCGGCGCCACCGCGACCGCGCTTGCCGCTGACAAGTTCGTCCTGATGCACCCCGGCGCAGCCATGCATGCCCGCTTCGCCGAATCCTCGCCGGGCCTGACCGTGGACGCGGCGCGCGCCATGCTCACGGCCGACAACGCCGACCTCGCCGCGGCGGACCGGGCCCGTCTGGAAGCGGCCATCCGGGCATGCGAGGCCGGCGTCGAGCGCAGCCACCTGGTGAGTTTCGACACCGACGGCGCGCTGCTGCGCGAGCTGTATTCGCGCGACGGGCTCGGCACCATGGTCGCCGCCGATACCTACGACGCGGTGCGCACCGCCACGCCCGAGGACCTGGGTGGCGTGCTCGCGCTGATCGAGCCGCTGGCCGAGGCCGGCCTGCTGGTGCCGCGCTCGCGCGAGGCGATCGAGCTGGACATCGAGCGTTACGTGGTCATGGCTCGCGACGGGCTGATCACGGCCTGCTGTGCGCTCATGCCCTATCCCGAGGAAGCGGTCGGCGAACTGGCCTGCGTGGCCGTTCATCCGGCCTATCGCGGCGGCAACCGCGCCGCCATCCTGCTGGCCGAGATCGAAAAACGCGCCCGCGCGGCCGGACTCACCCACCTGTTCGTGCTCACTACGCGCGCGCCGCACTGGTTCGTCGAGCACGGCTTCGAGCCTTCGAGCATCGAGGCGCTGCCGCTGGCCAAGCGCGCGCTATACAACTATCAACGCAATTCAGCGGTTCTGATCAAGCCGCTGGTCGCGGTCTGAGCGGCGCGGTGGCGCGCGCAAGGCATGTGCCCCGGGTTTATCTGGCCCAGGATCTGGCCGAAGGCGGCACGATTACCCTGCCCGACGACAAGCGGCACCATCTGGCAACCGTCCTGCGGCTGGCCGCGGGCAATACGCTGGTGCTGTTCAACGGCGACGGCGCGGAATACACCGCTACCCTCACCGCGGCCGACCGCAAGCGGGCCGAGGCGCGCGTCGACCGTCGCACGACACCGCACCGCGAATCACCGCTCAAGATCACGCTGCTGCAGGCGGTCGCCCGCGGCGATCGCATGGATTTCGCCCTGGCCAAGGCCGTGGAGCTGGGCGTGACCGCGATCCAGCCGGTGTTCACTGCCCGCGGCCAGGTCAAGCTCGATGGCGCGCGGCTGGCAAAGAAACAGGGGCATTGGCAACGCATCGTGGAATCGGCCGCCGAACAAAGCGGGCGGCTGCTCTGCCCGGAATTACACGAGGCCACCGATCTGGCCGCACAGATCGACAACCCGCCCGCCGCCGATCGTTGCCTGATGCTCGCGCCCGAGGCCGACGTCGGCCTGGCCGCGCAGACGCCGGCGACCCGCATCGCGCTGTTAATCGGCCCCGAATCCGGCCTGTCGAACGACGAGATCAACCGCGCCGCCGCCGCCGGCTGGCAGCCGCTGGCGCTCGGGCCGCGCGTGCTGCGCACCGAAACCGCCGGCATGGCCGCACTGGCTGCGTTGCAGACGATTTGGGGCGATCTGGCGGGCTGAGTGGCATCGTTCTTCGAAGCAATCATCCACAGATTGACACCGATATACGCCGATTTATTCGGCTCGTTTTGCTTGGCCGATGAGAAGGCCACCGCATTCGTTTGGTGCTCACGAAACGACGGCCTGTCTTCGATCTGCGTCCGTCTGCGCGCTTCTGCGGCTCACAAACTCGGCGGCTTCGTTCCTGGAAGCAACCTGTCCGCAGATCGACGCAGATGGACACGGCCCGCTTTCGCTTTGCCGAAATTGAAAAGCCCTTGATCTCTGTACCGGGCCCAGTGCTTCAATTCGCCTCAATTCAAATCTGTGTGAATCTGCGTACATCTGCGGATAAAAACAGATCGGCAAAGCGAAGCGAGCCGAGCCGAGCCGCGCATCATTATTCCGCGGGCCCAAGGGCGATCACCGCATTGGTTCGAGGGTCGTGAAACGGCGCACGGCTGTCTTAGTCTGCGGCTCGAAAAGATCGAGCTTTCGCTCCTCCGCTAAACACCCAACCCGCCGATACACGGCATCAGTAGTGATATCGCAATTGCGCAATAAGAAGTGCGTCCTCGGTTACCTTGTACACGAGCCGATGTTCGTCATTGATGCGTCGAGACCCGTATCCGGACAGGCCGTGCTTGAGCGGCTCCGGTTTGCCGATACCCTCGAACGGCGTTCGCTGAATCTCTTTGATGAGCTGATTGATGCGGCGCAGGGTCTTTTTTTCCGTTTTCTGCCAGTAGAGGTAGTCTTCCCAGGCATGCTCGGAAAAGGTGAGTTTCATTCAAGAAGCTCCCTCTCCTCGCCGCCCCCTTGTTCCAGCTCGGCAACCGATTCGAGCAGACGGCGCGCGTTCCTGGGCGCACGCAACAGGTATGCAGTCTCCTGAAGGGCTTCATAGTCTTCCAGGGACATCATCACCACCGAAGCGGCCTTGCTTCTGGTGATGATAACGGGGGCGTGGTCGTCACAGACCTGTTCCATTGTTTTTGCCAGGTGGGTTCTGGCGGCCGTGTAGCTGATGGCGTCCATAACAATGACCTGTACATAAATTCGGACATGTTCAATATATAGTACGCATCCTGGCTTCAGCAAGCGATAGCTGCCGGCCGGTTTTCAGGGGCTTCGTTCCTTGAAGCAATCTGTCCGCAGATCGACGCAGATGCACACAGATGGACACGGCTCGCTTCGCTTTGCCGAAATTTAAAAGCCCTTGATCTCGGTGCCGGCTCAGCGCTTCAACTCGCCTGATTTCAAATCTGCGTGAATCTGCGTACATCTGCGTACATCTGCGGATAAAAACAGATCGGCAAAGCGAAGCGAGCCGAACCGCGCATCATCATCATTCGGCGGACGAGTACATGCGGCCAGACCAAACGACGATACGCAGCTAAAGCACATTTCGCGGTCCACGGCTTTGTTCCTTGCATCTATCCGCAGATCGACGCAGATTCGCGCAGATGGGTCCGGCGCGTTTCGCCTTACCGGAATCGTGCCCCTCAGGTAACGCGACGAGCTGTTCTGCTGACACAGATTGCCTTTCATCTGAGTAGATCGGCGTTGATCTGCGGACAAAACCCATCTGCCGAGTTCCAATCTGTGTGAATCGGCGCACATCGGTGGACAACAAGCCGATCGGCAAAGCGTAGCGGGCTGCACACGGTCTTGCCGATCGGCGGATGAAAAAAGCTCCGGCTGCGCTACCATGCGCGGCATAGCACACTGTCCGGCGGCTCGCTCCGCCCAAGGAATCTGCAATGGCGTATTCGCTCGGCGTGGTGATGGATCCGATCGAGGACATCACGCCCTACAAGGACACAACGCTGGCCCTGCTGCTCGAAGCCCAGCGCCGCGGCTACACGATCCACTACTTCACCATGAGCGATCTGTTCGTGGCCGACGGCGTGGGCTACGGCACGGGCCGTGTCATCCGGGTTGCGGACGACAACGACGACTGGTTCGCCTTCGCCGGAGAGTCGAACACCCTGCCGCTGTCGGATCTCGACGTGATCCTGATGCGCAAGGACCCGCCCTTCGACACCGAATACATCTACGCCACCTATATTCTCGAACTGGCCGAGAACGAAGGCACGCTGGTGGTCAATCGTTGCGACGCGCTGCGCGACGTGAACGAGAAGATGGCGATCAATCGCTTCGCCCATCTGTGCGGGCCGACGCTGGTCGCCCGGCGCGCGGACGCGTTTCGGCGTTTCATCAAGCAGCACCGCGATGTCGTGCTCAAGCCGCTGGACGGCATGGGCGGCTCGCGAATCTTCCGCGTCACCGAGGGCAACGACAACACGAGCGTCATTCTCGAGGTGCTGACCGAGCATGGCACGCGATATGCCATGGCGCAGGCTTATCTGCCCGAGATCGTCGATGGCGACAAGCGCGTGTTGCTCGTGGACGGCGAACCGATCGGCTACGCCTTGGCCCGCGTTCCGGCCGAAGGCGAGCTGCGCGGCAATCTCGCGGCCGGGGGCCGTGGCGTCGGCCGCGAGCTGACCGAAGCCGATCTGAAGATCGCACGCGAAGTCGGCCCGTACGTCCGGGACAAGGGGCTGCTTTTCGTCGGTCTCGACGTCATCGGCGACAAACTCACCGAAATCAATGTCACCAGCCCCACCTGCGTGCGTGAGCTCGAGGCGCAATTCGGCATCAATATCTGCGCGAAGTTGTTCGAAGCCATCGAGAAACGGATCGAGCCCCAATCGGCATAGTCGGCGCCGGCCGGGCCGCGCTGACCGCCGGCGCGACCTGGGCTGGACGCTCGGCAACACCTGTAACAGCATTTGCCGTCGTCCCCGGCGTGGGCCGATAATCCGGATATGGAAGCAATTCAATTCAAGAACCAGTTCCTGCTCGCCATGCCGGGTCGTGTCGAAGGCGAATTCGCCGACAGCGTCACGTTTCTCGCCGAGCACAACGACGACGGCGCGATGGGACTCGTGATCAATAAACCGAGCGATTTCGCGGTGGCGGACATGCTGTCGCAGCTCGACATCGAAGCGCACGTCGCGCGCGATCTGCCGGTCTACTGGGGCGGCCCGGTACAGACCGAGCGCGGTTTTGTTCTGCATCGCGACGAAGGGGACTGGGAATCGAGCCTGCATCTCGACGGCGGCCTGGCGATCACCACCTCGCGCGACATTCTCGAGGCGATCGGCAACGGGTTCGGCCCGAGCGCGTTCCTGATCACGCTCGGCTACGCCGGCTGGGGCGAAGGCCAACTCGAACAGGAGGTGCTCGCGAACAGCTGGCTCACCACACCGGCCGACCCCCACATCATGTTCGAATCACCGATCGAGCGGCGCTGGGCGGACGCCGCCGGGCTGCTGGGCGTATCCGCGCACCAGCTATCCGGTATCGCCGGCCATGCCTGACGCCGAGGTCGCCCTCGGCTTCGATTACGGCAAACGACGGGTCGGCATCGCCGTCGGCAGCACGATCACCGCCAGCGCGCAACCGCTCACGACGCTGAGCCACCACGACGGCATGCCGGACTGGACCGCGCTCGATGCACTCATCGAGGAATGGCGCCCAAGCGCGCTCGTTGTCGGCCTGCCATTGAACGCGGACGGGAAAACCCAGAAGATGACCAATCGTGCGCGCAATTTCGCCGAGGAGATCTGGGGCCGCTACCGGCTGACCGTGCACACCGTGGACGAGCGCTATACCAGCATCGAAGCCGGCGATCGACTGCGCGCCGCCCGTGCTTCGGGCAGCCGCGGCAAACGTCTGGCCAAGGGCGATGTCGACGCCATGGCCGCGCAGACGATTCTGGAAAGCTGGTTGACCGGCCAAATCGGGTCGACCTGATCCCGAAGCGTGCGCGGCAGCATAATACCGCCCAGCCTTCTCATCGCAGCCGCATCTCGCGCATAATTCAACGCACAAAGCCAGGGAACAGCCGATGACCGATCCGTCCGAAAGCTTCGACGTCGATGCCGCGCTCGCGGCGCTGACCGCGCAGGTCGAACCGCTGATCGCCGAGCATCCGCAGGCGGTGATCGTCGGCGTCGAAACCGGCGGCGCCTGGATCGGCGAACGTCTGCACGCGCATCTCGAGCTGGCCACCCCGATGTGCACCATCAACATCAGTTTCTATCGCGACGATTTCTCGATGGTCGGGCTGCATCCCAGCGTCGGGCCCTCCAATATCCCGGCTGATATCGACGGCAGGACCGTCATCCTGGTCGACGATGTGCTCTACACCGGGCGGACCGTGCGTGCCGCGCTCAACGAACTGTTCGATTACGGCCGCCCGGCCGCGGTGAAACTGGCCGTGCTGGTCGATCGCGGCGCGCGCGAGCTGCCATTCGCGCCCGATGCCGCCGGCCTTAATCTGGACCTCGACAAGAGTCGCCGGATCAAACTGACCGGCCCGGAACCGCTGCGTCTGACCATGCGCTAGCGCGATTTCACATCATGGATTGCGAGCCATTCTTCTTGCCCGCCCTGACCCGGCGATGCCCCGCATGGCGCGAACAGGCGCCGCAATAAGACGAGGAACGGGCGTTACCGGACACCCGGGCCCGCTGCACCCGACCTATTTTCCGATTGTCACGACTGCCAGAAAAGCGCATGAACACGGATATCCAGCTCGATAGCCAGGGCGGCCTTCGCCATCTGCTGACCACCCAGGGGCTGCCGAAGCCCCTGCTCGAGCGGATACTGGATACGGCGGAATCGCTGGTACCGGAAATCGGCGCGCCGCCGAAGAAAGTGCCGCTGTTGCGCGGCAAGACCGTGTTCAACCTGTTCTTCGAAAACTCGACGCGAACCCGCACGACATTCGAACTGGCCGCCAAGCGCTTGTCCGCCGACGTGATCAACATGGATGTCGCCACCTCCTCGCGCACCAAGGGCGAGGACGATCTCGACACCCTGTTCACGCTCCAGGCCATGGGCGCGGACATCTTCGTGATCCGCCACCCCGACAACGGCGCCGCCGCACGTTTCGCCGCAAACGCCGAGCCGCACGTCGCCATCATCAACGCCGGCGATGGCAGCCACGCTCATCCCACGCAGGGCCTGCTGGATGTGTTCACCATTCGCCGTCATCGGCCCGACTTCGAAAATCTCAAAATCGCCATCGTCGGCGATATCGCGCATTCCCGGGTCGCGCACTCGACCATTCACGCCCTGCGCACGCTCGGCACCGCCGACATCCGCGTCATCGGGCCCGACCGCTTCCTGCCGCCGGACCCGGCCGCGCTCGGCGTGACCGCCACCACCGATATCCGCGCCGGGCTGGCCGATGCCGATATCGTCATGGGCCTGCGCATCCAGCGCGAACGCATCGAAGGCGACGCCCTGGCCGGCGTGGCCGACTATCACCACGACTTCGGCCTGACTCCGGCCAACCTGGCACACGCGGCGGAAAACGCCCTGATCATGCACCCCGGCCCAATCAATCGCGGCGTGGAAATTACGGCGGAGGTGGCTTACTCCGCCCAATCGCTGATCCTCGAGCAGGTGCGCAACGGTATCGGTATCCGGATGGCGGTCATGGCCATGATCGCGGATCAGACCAGGGGCGGCTCTCCCGAAGAACCGTAATCTTCGTGGTCGTCAGGCTCGTGCGCTTCCTGGTAGGCCTCGACCCGATTGGCCACTTCCTGCGCACGCTTGACCCGGGCCACGTGGTAGATGGCGTCGCCGGCGTGCGCCAGCGGGAGATAGGATCGGCCGATGACGATCCCGGCGTGCTCGGCAGTCACAGCCACTTCGTCGGCGCCGAAGGGGTCGGCGACATAGGCCAAAACCTGGTCGGTCTCGACGTACTCGCCGAGCTCGACCAGGGAGCGCAGAATGCCGGACTCGGGGGCTCGCTGCCACGATGAGTCTTCGGCGACCACCGGCTTGGGCGGGCGCTTGGATATCTTGCGGCGCGGCAGCATGCCGAGATGGCGCATGACGCCGCGGATGCCGCGGACGCCGGCACGGATCGAGAATTCGTCGAAGCGGAGCGCCTCGCCCGCCTCGTAGAGCAACAGCGGTACGCCCTTGCGATCAGCGTATTCGCGCAGCGATCCCTCGCGCAGGGACGCGTCGATGAGCAACGGGCAACCGAAGGCATCGGCCATGGCGCGGACGGTCGGCTGGGACAGGTCTGCCCGGATCTGGGGCAGGTTGGCGCGGTGGATGGCGCCGGTATGCAGGTCGATGCCGTAATCGGAGGGCATGACGATCTCGTCGATGAACACCTTTGCCAGCCGCCCCGCCACCGAGCCGTGTTCGCTGCCGGGAAACGAACGATTGAGATCGCGCCGGTCCGGCAGATAGCGCGAGTTGCGCAGGAAGCCGTGGACGTTGACGATCGGTACGACAATCAGCGTGCCGCGCAGTTGCTTGAGCTCGCGCAGGCGCAGTACCCGCCGGATGATCTCGACACCGTTGAGTTCATCGCCGTGCACCGCGGCCGAAATGAACAATGTCGGCCCGGGCTTGCGGCTGCGAATCACGTTGACCGGCATGGTCAGCTTGGCGTGGGTGTACAGATCCGCGACCGGGATATCGATGGTCACGTTCTCGCCCGATTGCACCGTCCGGCCGGCGATCTCCAGCGGCGCGGCGCGGGATTTTCTCTTGTGGTTGTCAGTCATGGGGCCCCGGTATTCGGCTTGCTCCACTCACGGCGTGCGGGCGACGGCCCAGACACCGCACTCAGGCACGGGCGGGCCCTGCGCCGCAGGGCGCCCGACCGCCTTCGGCCCGCTGCACGGGGTTGGCTAGCCCACGCCGCGGGTGCGGGTCTTGCCGCGCTTGGAGTAATTTTCGATGAAAGCGATGATCTGGCCGGCGATGTCCTTGCCGGTGGCGCCTTCGATACCTTGCAGGCCCGGGGAGGAGTTGACCTCCATCACCACCGGACCGTGGTTCGAGCGCAACAGATCCACACCGGCCACGTTCAGGCCCATGATCTTGGCGGCTCTGACCGCGGTCGAGCGTTCCTCCGGCGTGATCTTGACCACGCTGGCCGAGCCGCCACGATGCAGATTGGAACGGAACTCGCCTTCCTTGCCCTGGCGCTTCATGGAAGCGACGACTTTCTCGCCGATCACGAAACAACGGATATCGGCGCCCTTGGCTTCCTTGACGTATTCCTGCACCAGGAAGTGGGCATCCAGGCCGCGAAAGGCATCGATCACCGATTCGGCCGCACCGCGCGTCTCGGTGAGCACGACACCCTTGCCCTGCGTGCCCTCGGTAAGCTTGATCACGTAGGAATCACCGCCGACCAGATCGAGCAGGTCGTCGGTATCGTCCGGCGAATGCGCAAAGCCGGTCACCGGCAGACCGATGCCCTTGCGCGAGAGCAGCTGCATCGAGCGCAGCTTGTCGCGGGAGCGCGAGATCGCCACGGATTCGTTGAGCGGGTAGACCCCGATCATCTCGAACTGACGCAACACCGCCGTGCCATAGAAGGTGATCGAGGCGCCAATGCGCGGGATGATCGCGTCGATGCCCTCGAGCTTCTTGCCCTTGTAATGGATCTCCGGCGCGTGCGGCACGATGTTCATATAGCAACGCAGCGGGTCGACCACCATCACCTCGTGGCCCCGCCCCTTGGCCGCCTCGGTGAGCCGGGAGGTGGAATACAGGTTCCTGTTGCGGGACATGATGACGATCTGCATAACTCAACCTCAGCGTCGACGACTCGTGCGCGGGCCCGGCGCACCCGGGGCTGCATCATCGGGCGAACAACCCCGCGCGACGCAACGGCCGCCGGCAAGGCCCGACGCTACGCCCAGGGCGGTCGGCCGGTCAGAAACGAAACAGTCGGATCGACGCACAGCGCCGACATCGCGGTGCGCCCGACCAGCATACGGAACAACATTGTATCGCGTGCGGTCAGCGTGATCTCGACCGGCCAGCGCCGGCCCGACATCATCAGATCGGTGGCGATGACATGACGCCATTCGCGATGACCGCCGGAATCGCGCACATTGCGCTCATCGACGATCGGCGCCTGACACCAGACGACGTGTTCGGTATTGCCCTGATATGGATGAACGCCGAATCGCGCGACGCGCTGGCCGTGTTCCTGCCCGGTTTCGAGCGAGAAGGTGTGCAATGCTGACGTTCTGGCGCCAGTGTCGATCTTGGCCTTGATCCAGTCAATGCCCAGATCGGGCAGGCTCACCCACTCGCGCCAGCCCACATGGGTCCGGGCGGGCGTTGGGTTGTTGGTCTCATGCATGTCGCATCGCTCGCAGAAATCGGGCCGGGCTGGCGAATCAGTGGCTTGCGAAAGCCAACCGGCTCTGAAGATTATCGCGCGAGTCGGCCTGGTCGAGGGCTTCGTCCACCGCGATATGGCCTGACTTGACCCGAGCCAGCAACGAGTCGTCGAAAGTCACTGCGCCGCTTGCCGGGTCGGCGTCGGCCAGCGCCTCGGCGACTTTTTCCAGCCGCCCCTTGAGAATCAGGTCGGCGATGTAGGCCGTGTTCAGCAGGATTTCGTAGACCGCCACACGCCCGCCATCCTTGCCCGCGACCAGCCGCTGGGAAACGATCGCCCGCAGGTTCATCGACAAATCCATGTACAGCGACTCGCGCTGGGATTCGGGAAACAGCGATACCAGCCGCTGCAGGCATTGATAGGCGTTGGCGGCGTGCATGGTCGCCATGGCCAGATGGCCGGTCCCGGCAAGCTGAACGCAGGCGTCGGCGGTCTCCAGGTCGCGAATCTCGCCGACCTGGACCACGTCGGGCGCCTCGCGCATGGCCGAGCGCAGGGCGCGGGCGAAACTGCGGGTATCCGTGCCGAGTTCGCGCTGGTTCACGATCGAGCGCTTGTGGCGGTGCATGAACTCGACCGGATCCTCGATGGTGAGGATATGCCCGGCCGCATTCTCGTTACGATGATTGACCATCGCCCCGAGTGTGGTCGACTTGCCCGATCCGGTCGCCCCGACCACCAGCACCAGCCCGCGCTTGAGCAGCGCCAGCCGCTTGAGCACGTCCGGCATGTCGAAATCGGCCATCGTCGGCACGTTGCCGATGTTGCGCAGCACCATCGCCACCGAGCCACGCTGACGGAACACGTTGACGCGAAAGCGGCCCGTGGTGCCGAAGCGAAACGCGAAATCCAGCTCGCGTTCGGTCGCGAACTCGGCCTGTTGCGCCTCGCTCATGAGCGAATGCGCGAGTTTCTCGATATAGGCCGGCGTGAGCGTGTGTTCGGCTGCCGCCCGAATCGGGTAGATCTGGCCGTCGATGCGGAGGGTGACCGGGGCATGCGTGGTGAAATAGATATCCGACGCCTGCTTGTCCATCGCGAGCTGCAGAAACGCCTCGATGCGGGGGTTATTGTCCATGCGGATCCCCGGAGTCGCCGCGCCGTGCGCCGTCTTCGTGCTCGGCCATGGTCAGCGAGCGCACCTCCGGGTCCATCGACAGGTTCTGGCGCGCCCGGGTGCTGTTGAGCTTGATGTTCAGGCGCAGTTCGTTCTGCGAATCGGCGTGGCGCAGCGCCTCGGCGTAGTCGATCAACCCGTCTTCGAACAGCTGGAACAAGTGCTGATCGAAGGTCTGCATGCCCAACTCCGTGCCGCGCGCCATGACATCGCGCAGTTCGGCGACCTTGCCCTTGAAGACCAGGTCGGTCACCAGCGGCGTGTTGAGCAACACCTCGACCGCCGCCGCACGACCGCCGCCGACCTTGCGCACCAGACGCTGGGAAATGATTGCGCGCATGTTGAGCGACAGATCCATGAGCACCTGTTCGCGCTTGCCCTCGTCGAAGAAATTGATCACTCGGTCGAGCGCCTGGTTGGCGTTGTTCGCATGCAGCGTGCACAGCACCAGATGCCCGGTCTCGGCGAAGTTGAGCGCGTATTCCATGGTCTCGCGCGTGCGCACCTCGCCCACCAGGATCACGTTGGGCGCCTGACGCAGCGTATTCTTGAGCGCGTTCTCCCAGGACTGGGTGTCCACGCCGACCTCGCGCTGGGTCACGATGGACTTGCGATGCCGGTGCACGAACTCGATCGGGTCCTCGATGGTGATGATGTGGCCGGCCTGATTGGCATTGCGATGGCCGAGCATGGCCGCGAGCGAGGTCGATTTGCCCGAGCCGGTCGCGCCGACGAAGATCACCAGGCCGCGCTCGGCCATGACCACATCCTTGAGGATCGGCGGCAGGCCCAGATCGTCGAACTCGGGGATTTCGGTGTTGATCACGCGGAGCACCGCGCCCACCCGGCCCTGCTGCACGAACGCCGAAACGCGAAAACGCCCTGACGACGGCGAGATCGCGAACTGCGCCTCCTTGAACTCGTCGAACTCGCGCGCCTGCCGATCGTTCATGAGCGATCGCACCATCAGCGCCGATTGTTCCTCGGTGAGCGGACGCTCCATGAGGGGCGTGAGCTGGCCGTCCTTCTTGATTGCGGGCGCGAAGCCGGCGGTGATGAACAGATCCGAGCCGCCGTCGGCAATCAGCCGTTCCAGCAACACGGTCACGAGTTTGGTGGCCTGGGCGCGATCCATAAGCGATTACTGCGAAATCAAGACAACACGGGCGTCAGATCGAATCCTTGTTGGCCGCCTTGCGGGCGGCCTCCTCGCGATCGACCATACCGCGCTGAACCAGTCGCTGCAGGCATTGATCGAGTGTCTGCATGCCCGCCTGCTGGCCGGTCTGGATCGCCGAATACATCTGCGCGGTCTTGCCCTCGCGAATCAGGTTACGAATCGCCGGCGTGCCCATCATGATCTCGTGCGCGGCCAGCCGGCCGCCCGGCTTTTTCTTGAGCAGCGCCTGCGAAATCACCGCGCGCAACGACTCCGACAGCATCGCGCGCACCATTTCCTTCTCCTCGCCGGGGAACACATCGATGATGCGGTCGATGGTCTTGGCCGCGGACGAGGTATGCAGCGTACCCAGCACCAGATGCCCGGTTTCGGCCGCGGTCAAGGCCAGCCGGATGGTTTCCAGATCGCGCAGCTCGCCGACCAGGATGGTATCCGGATCCTCACGCAGCGCGGATCTGAGTGCTGCGCTGAAGGAGTGCGTATCGCGCGAGATTTCGCGCTGATTGACCAGGCACTTGCGCGAGCTGTGCACGAATTCGATCGGATCCTCGATGGTGAGGATATGCCCAAGCTCGGTGTCGTTCTTGTGATTGACCATCGCCGCCAGCGTGGTCGACTTGCCGGAGCCGGTCGGCCCGGTGACCAGCACCAGCCCGCGCGGCAACGACGCGATCTCGCGAAAGATCGGCGGCGCTTCCAGATCCTCCAGCGACAGCACGTCCGCGGGAATGGTACGAAACACCGCGGCCGCGCCGCGATTCTGATTGTAGGCGTTGACGCGAAAGCGCGCCAGGCCGCTGATCTCGAACGAGAAGTCCGTTTCCAGATGCTCGTCGAAATCACGCCGCTGGCGATCGGTCATGATGTCGTAGATGAGATCGAAGACTTCCTTGTCTTCCATCGACGGCAGGTTGATGCGGCGGATATCGCCATCCACGCGAATCATCGGCGGCAGCCCCGCCGACAGGTGCAGATCGGAGGCGCCCTGTTTGACCGAGAACGCCAGCAGCTGCGAAATATCCATGCAATTTCTCCCCGAAACGCGCGTACGTTCTTTCCCCCGCCCGCACGACACGAACACGTTATCCTACCCATATCGGCCGGCCCCTGCTGTACTGGAGAATCGAATGTCCCGAACCGCTGATTCGAGCCCCGCAGAGGGCGTCGACGTTGCCGCCCGACTGGCCGATGTCCGGCATCGCATCGACCAGGCCGCGGCCCGCTTCGATCGCGACCCCGCCACCATTCATCTGGTGGCGATCAGCAAGACCAAGCCGGCGGCGATGGTCGCAGCCGCCGTCGAGGCCGGGCAACGCGACTTCGGCGAAAACTACCTGCAGGACGCGCTGCCCAAGATCGATGCCCTGGCCGACCGTGATATCGCCTGGCATTTCGTCGGCGATATCCAATCCAACAAGACCCGCGACATCGCCGCCCACTTCGCCTGGGCGCACGCGGTGGATCGCTTCAAGATCGCACGCCGCCTGTCCGAACAGCGCCCCGAGGGGGCCGCGCCGCTCAATGTCTGCATCCAGGTGAATATCGACGCCGAAGCCAGCAAGTCCGGCCTCGCGCCCGATGAGGTTGCCGAGCTGGCAGACCGGATGGCCGCGTTGCCCGGCATTCGACTGCGCGGGCTGATGGCATTGCCGGCGGCCACCGACGATCTCGCGGCCCAGCGCCGGCCGTTCGCCGCGCTGCGTGCGTTACGCGACGATCTGAACACGGGCGGCCATACACTGGATGTGCTGTCGATGGGCATGAGCGCCGACATGGAGGCCGCCATCGCCGAAGGCGCGACGCATGTGCGCATCGGCACCGCCATCTTCGGCCCGCGCGAGCGCTGAACGCCGAGCCGTTCGAACGATTTATGCCGGCGCCGTTGCGGGCTACACTGCACGTCGTTACCGAACCTGGCCATCGATATGAATTCCAGCGACCAAGCCAAGCGCGCCGCGGCCGAAGCGGCCTACGAGTTTCTCGTCGAGGACGATTACATCGGCATCGGCACCGGCTCCACGGTCAATCACTTCATCGACGTGATGGCCGAGCGCAAGCCCTCGATCCGGGCCTGTGTCTCGAGCTCCGAGGCCACCAGCGCGAAACTCAAGAAAGCCGGGTTCGAGATCGAGGAGCTCAACTACACCGGCAATCTGCCGGTGTATTTCGACGGCGCGGACGAAATCAACAAGCATTTCGAGATGATCAAGGGCGGCGGCGGCGCGCTCACCCGCGAGAAGATCATCGCCAGTGTCTCGCGGCGCTTCGTTTGCATGGTCGACGAATCCAAGCGGGTCGATCCGCTCGGCAACTTCCCGCTCCCGGTCGAGGTGATCGAGATGGGCCGCAGCGCGGTGGCACGCCAGCTCGTCAAGCTCGGTGGCTCGCCGGAACTGCGCCCGAACGTGCGCAGCGACAACGGCAACCCGATCCTGGATGTCTACAATCTGGATCTGTCCAACGCCATCGCGATGGAAGACAAGATCAACGCCATCCCCGGCGTGGTGACGGTCGGCCTGTTCGCGCGCCGCCCGGCCGACGTGCTGGTCGTTGCCGGCAAGCACGGCGTGGAAACGCTGACGCGCTGATTTCACTCCGACGTGCCGGCCGGGCCGATTGCGCCCGGCACAGGCCGCGTCCACAACCGTACCGCTATTCGTGACCCACTCCCGGCAAATCGCGCTGACGCCGTCGGCGCCGCTCGTGCAACTCATGGCCGTGGCCTGCGGGCTGGCCGTCGCCAACATCTATTACGCCCAGCCGCTGCTGGACCTGCTCACCCGCAGTTTCGGCATCACCAGCAGCACCGCATCGTTGATCGTCACGGTCACCCAGATCGGCTACGCCGCGGGCCTGGTTTTCATCGTGCCACTGGGCGACCAGCTCGACCGGCGCCGATTGATCGCCTGGGTCGCCGCCGGCACCGGTGCCGCATCCGTCTCGGCCATGATCAGCCCGGGCATTGCCTGGTTCGTGGCATCCAGCTTTTTCATCGGGCTGACCGCGACCAGTGCCCAGATCATGGTGCCGATGGCCGCGCATCTGGCGGCCGAGGCCAAGCGCGGCGCCGTGGTCGGCCGCGTGATGAGCGGTTTGTTGATCGGCATTCTGCTGGCGCGGGCGTTCTCCGGCATCGTCGCCGACGCCGCGGGCTGGCGCGCCGTGTTCGGGATCGCGGCCGTGCTCATGTTCGGGCTGGCCGTGGTGCTCTACCGCGCGCTGCCGGCCGAAGCGGCCCCGGCGTCGCGTCCGTCCTACGGCGCCACGCTGGTGTCGGTAGCCCGACTTCTGGCCGAGGAACCGATCCTGCGCCGGCGCATCGTCTATGGCGGCTGCGGCTTCGCCGGTTTCACCATCGTCTGGACCGCGCTGCCCTTCCTGCTCGCCAACGCGCCCTATCACTACAGCGAAACCCTGATCGGGCTGTTCAGTCTGCTCGGGGCCGCAGGCGCGCTGGGCGCCAACGCCGCCGGCCGGCTGCACGACAGCGGGCTCGGCCAGCGCGCCGTCGCCGGTTTCATGCTGGCGGCCATTCTGTCGTTCGTGGGCATGGGGCTGTTCAGCACCCACCTGGTCGCGATCATGCTCGGGCTGTTCTTCATGGACCTGGGCGTACAGGGCGTGCAGATTCTCAACCAGAGCACGATCTACGCGCTGCGACCGGACGCCCGAAGCCGCATCACCACCGCCTACATGAGCTGCTTTTTCGTCGCGGGTGCCCTCGGCTCCGCGCTGGCGGGTGTGAGTTACCAGCTCGGTGGTTGGCCGGGCACCATGGCGGTCGCCGGGGTGCTCGAAACGACCGCGCTCGTGTTCTGGATGACCGAACGTTCGCCTTGAAAGCATCGGGCCACCGGTTGCACCGCGCGTCGCAGACCCTCATCTTGACCGATGCGACAGCCGGCCCGCAGACCGGCAAGGATAAGGACAGACCGTTATGGCCGAAACCATCGACGTTTTGCTGGAATGCCACGGCGCGCTGAGCGAGCACATGGGCGGCGACACGGTCGGGCTCGCGCTGGACGCGCCGCATACGATTGATCATCTCCTGGCCCGCGCCCAGACCCGATGGCCGGAGGCGGCCAGCCTACTGTCGCGCACGGCCTGTGCGCGCGGCGATGCGCTGCTGCCGCCCGAGACGGAAGTCGGGGCGGGCGACCGCATCGCGCTCATTCCGCCGGTTTCCGGCGGCGCGCCCGCCAGCGAGCCGTCATCGCATCTGACCGTGGACCCACTCGATCTCGACGCGCTAATGGCCGAAACCGAGGACGCACGCTGCGGCGCACTGGTGGTGTTCGGCGGTACCGTACGGTTGACCAACGCGGGCCGCACGGTCGAATCGATGGATTATTCTGCCTACGGCCCGCTCGCCGCGCGCACCATGGCCGACATCGAACACGAAACCATCGACGCCTTCGATATCCATGCCTGCCGACTGCAGCATCGCACCGGCCGCCTCGGCCTCGGCGAGATGAGCGTTTATGTCGTGGTGCGCGCGGTGCATCGCGCGCCGGCCTTCGATGCCGCGCGATATGCCCTGGAACAGCTCAAGGCCCGCGTCGCCGTATGGAAGAACGAATACTATAGCGACGGCACCCACGCCTATCTGGAAGGCACCGAAGTGCCCCACCCCGAGCGGCCGCGCTGAGCCGGCCTGCCGGCCCCAGCCCTGGCTCGTTATCGACCCTGAGGATCGTAGCCTGTGAAAAACGTAGGCATGAAACCTGACACCCTGCGCTCGGCCGTGGCCGCGGCGCGCTTTTATGCGCCCCAGCATTGCCTGCAGCGCATCGCTTCGCGCGACACCGAAAAAGGCGACCCCCAGGCCTCGGCCCGCATCGCCGGCATTCTCGCCGCCAAGCGCACCGACGAACTGCTGCCGCTGTGCCACCCCCTGCCGATTCATGCCGCCGAGGTGCACTTCGCCATCGAGGCCGATCACGTGGCGATCGAAGCCGAAGTGCATACCATCGGCCCCACCGGCGTCGAAATGGAAGCGCTGACCGCGGCGAGCATGGCCGCGCTGACGCTCTACGACATGCTCAAGCCCTATGCCGAACCAGCTGAGCTGCGCATCGGCGATACCCATCTCCTCGAAAAACAGGGCGGCAAGAGCCATTATTCGCGCCGGCTCAAGACCTCCCTGCCCGCCACCGTGCTCATGGTCTCCACCCCGGTTGCCGATGGCCACAAGAGCGATGCGGCCGGGCGCAGCGTGGCCGACGGCCTCGCCCAGGCCGGTTTCGACCCGATCGACTATCGCGTGCTACCGGACGACCCCGGCGCCGTGGATGCCGTAATCAACAAAGCCGTTTCCTGGGAGACCCCGCTGATCGTGACCGTGGGCGGTACCGGCATCGGGCCGAAGGACAAGGTCGTCGAAACGGTCGAACCGAAACTGACCACGCCGATGCCGGGCCTGATGGAAGCCGCCCGCGCCTTCGGCCTGAAGCGCACGCCCTACGCCGCGCTCTCACGCGGGGTCGCCGGCTTTATCGGATCGAGTCTCACACTGACCTTCCCCGGCAGTCGCGCCGGCGCCGAGGAAACGCTGGCCGCCGTACTGCCCAGCCTGATCCATATCGTGGAAATTCATCGGCGGTTCGCGGGCAAGAGCTGAATGGCATGTCCCCCGTCATCGTCTACTTGCGCCGGCCCCGATGACGCCGTGTCGGATTACGCGCGTTGCGCTAATCCGACCTACACAGACGGTGCCGACACGCGCCAACCGCAGGTCGGATCGGATACTTGCATCGTAATCCGGCAATCCCCAGCCACAGAACCACGCCCGTCCCATCCGGTTACGCCACGGGCGAATAAGGTCGCCACGCCGAGCCGGCACACCCCACACGCCGGCCACACACCCCCAGCCGCAGGTCGGATTAGATGCTCGCATCGTAATCCGACAACACCGAACCCGCACCTCGCCGCACGCCAGTCAATTATTGGGTTTGACCTGCAAAACGGCCACACCGCCACGGATAAGCGCGCGAATCGCTACAGCCCACCCAGCCGCTGCCAGGCCTGTTCGGCCAGCGCCAGGGACTTGATCACGGCATGCAGCGTCTCGCCCGGCTGCGGGTCGAGCGCGGCGGCCGAGCGGCGCGTGATGCGTGCGTCCAGGCGCTGGCCGTCGATATCGAGCACCACATCCACCGCGTAATCATTGTCGTCGGGATGCACGCCGATGACCACGCCGGCCAGCTGGTTGAGGGCGCTGGTCTGCTCGGGCGGCTTGCGGGCCAGAATCACGTCGCGCGCCCGCACGTGTACGGTCACCGATTCGCCCACGCGATGTTCAGTCAGCTGTGGCACATACAGTTTCTGGTGCGGGCAGGCCAGCACACTCAACCCGTATTCGGTTTCGTGCGAAACGAGCCGCGCGTTGAGCAAAACACCCGCCGCGGGCCCGGCATCTTCGCCGAGCAGATCCGGCCGGGCCAGGAATTCCGCGGTGGCGCCCGAAAACACGATCCGACCATCGCGGATCGCGGCGACATGCCGGTTGGCCAGGCGCAGCAACTCGTCGAGCTGGTGGCTGACGAACACGATCGGTAGCGCACTTTCAGCGCTGAGCCGTTCGATGTAAGGCAGCACCTCGCGTTTGCGCGGCGCGTCCAGCGAGGCCAGCGGCTCGTCCAGCAGCAACAGGTCGGGATCGGACAACAGCGCCCGTCCGATCGCCACACGCTGGCTCTCGCCACCGGACAGATCGCGCGTGCGCCGGGCCAGCAGATGGCCGATGTCGAGCATGTCCACCACCTGATCGAAGCGGGCCCGGCTCGGCCGTTGCCGGCTGAACCAGCCGCCATAATCCAGGTTGTGCCGCACATTGAAATGCGGAAACAGCCGCGACTGCTGAAACACCACCCCGATGCGCCGCCGATGCGCCGGCACGTGCAGACGACGCACGCTGTCGAACACACAGCGCCCGGCGATCTCGATGCGCCCGGTGTCGGGCCGGGCCAGCCCCGAGATCACCCGCAGCAATGAACTCTTGCCCGCACCCGATGGGCCGAACAAGCCCACCACCCGCTCGTTGGATTCCAGTTCGCAGGCCAGCTCGAAATCGCCCTGGCGCAAACGCACGTCGAGCGACAACGTCATGCCTGCAACCGTTTGACGCGCCGCGCGATCAGCTCGGAGACGACGAGTGCACCGAGCGACACCACCACCGAAATCACGATCAACTGCGCGGCCTGTCCTTCGCCGCCGGGCACCTGGATGAAGGTGTAGATGGCCAGCGGCAGCGTGCGCGTCTCTCCCGGAATATTCGAAGCAAAGGTAATGGTGGCGCCGAACTCGCCGAGCGCGCGCGCGAACGCCAGCACCAGCCCGGCAATCACGCCCGGCAGGGCCAGCGGCACGGTTACGGTCAGCCAGACCAGAATCGGCCGGGCGCCGAGCGTGGCCGCGGCGGCTTCCACGCGCGGGTCGATCGCCTCCAGCGAAAGCCGGATCGGGCGCACCATCAAGGGAAAGCCCATGATGCCGCCGGCCAGCGCCGCGCCCGTCCAGTGAAACGCGAACACCAGCCCCAGATGCTCCGCCAACCAACCGCCGATCAGCCCACGCCGCCCGAGCACGATCAACAACAGATAACCCGTCACCACCGGCGGCAGCACCAGCGGTAGATGCACCAGGGCATCCACCGCCATCTTCAGCCGCGAACGCGAGCGCGCCAGAAACCAGGCCACGACCAACGCCAGCGGCAGGCTGAAGGCCACCGCCGTGCCGGCCACCCTCAGGCTGAGTTCAAGAACCTGGAGTTGATTGGCGTCGAGCACGCGTCTCCTCGGATCGGATCATACCGGCTGGCTCCCGGCACGCCGTCGCCGGGCCGCGGCGAACGCGGACTCGCCCCGGCCCGCCGAACCAGCGTCATAACCACCGCTTACTGGCCGGCAACCACCTTGAAGCCCCAGCGCTTGAATATCTTCGCCGCCGTATCCGATTTCAAAAAGGCCAGGAAATCGGCATCCTGAGGATTGTGGCTGTCGGCGGTGGCGGCGGCCGGATAGATGATCGGCTTGTGGCTCGCTGGCGGAAAGGTATCCACCACACGCACGCCCTTGTCGGCGACCGCGTCAGATGAGTACACCACACCGAGCGGCGATTCCCCACGCGAAACCAGCGCCAGCGCGGCGCGCACGTCGTCGCCCTGGGCGATATGGCCCTGCATCCGCGACCACACACCCAGCCATTGCAGCGCATGCTTGCCGTAGATGCCGGCCGGCACGGCGTCGGTATTGGCCATCGCCAGATAATTGCCCTGGCCGAGCTTGGCCAACAGATTGACGTGTTTTTTCAGCGTGACCTGTACATCGCTGCTCTTCGGCGCCACCAAAACCAGCGAGTTGCCCAGCAGGTTGTAGCGGCTGGATTTGTCGATCAGCCCATCGCTGGCGAGTTTGTCCATCCACTGCTGGTTGGCCGAAACATACACGTCGGCCGGCGCCCCGGCCTCGATCTGACGGGCCAGCGTGGAACTGCCCGCGTAGCTCACCTTCACATCGGCGCCATCGTGGCTCTTGTCATAGGCCTGGGCCACGCCGTCCATCGCGTTCTTCAGGCTGGCCGCCGCGAACACGATCAGCGGCTTATCCTGTGTTTTCGCGCCCTCGGCCCAGGCAGACTGGGCGAGACCCGCGGCCGCCAGCGCCACGACGGCCAGGGCCAAAAGCCCCCGCCGCACTATCCCTTCATGAATATGCATCGATCGTTTTCCGATTGGGTAGAGCCGAACCCGGTGCGAACGCGCGCACGACAGGCCATGAACGATATATACGCTACTACATAGCGATGGCATCGCAAAGACCATTGAAACTTCAGCGCGCCAAACCGGTCTGAACAGTCAGGGCCAGCCCGGGCCCGAGTTGCCCGCGCGCCCCACCCGTTCGACCCAGGAGCCCCTTATGCCGATTCGCCCGAGACGCGCCCGCCCGCCAGCGCGGCTGACCATCGTCGCGGCGCTCGCCGCGCTCGCGATGGCCGCCCCGGCGTTCGCCCAGACCACCAGCCCAGGTAGCCAGGCGTCGCCGGACGGTAGCACCCAGTCGCCGCAACCCATCCAGAGCAGCCTATTGAATACGGGCGACCAGGGCACCGCGGGCAGTAACGAGCCGTCGGCGCCGAACGCCAACGGCAACGCCACTGCGCCCTCGCAGTCATTGCCCGAACCCAAACCCAGCGACTACGGCGCCGCCAACTTCAACGCCCCAAGCGATGTGCAGCTGGCTCAGTTCATCGCCACCCATCAACGGCCGTCCGACAATTCCGACAATTTGGGCAATGCCAACAACGGCGACAACGGCGCCGCCGCATCGAGCAGCGACACAACCATGCAGACCATGGGCGCGGCCGCTGCAGCGAACGGCCACAACGGCATGCCGGCCACCGCGACCGGCTCGCCCTCCAACACCAACAATACGAACTGACCGGCTCATACCGCCAGGCGCCCTTTCACCGCAGCTGCTGGGATGAACCGATTCCCGACGCTGTCGACTGCCTGGAACAATTGCATCCCCGCCGCGCGGGACGCCGTATAATACTTCGTAAGTAGTCCGCAACCGGCTTTGCCATGGCGAAGGACGTTGAATCGACGGTCCGTGCCTCCCGCGTGATTCGTCGCCATGGCTGGGCCACCCGGCTGTGGCACTGGATCAACGCGCTGTGTCTGCTCGTGCTGCTCATGAGCGGGCTGCAAATCTTTAACGCGCATCCGGCGCTGTACTGGGGCCACGGTTCCAGCTTCAACCACCCCTTCCTGTCGATCGGCGCCGAGCGTGACGCCAGCGGCGACCCCATGGGTTACGTGAATATCGAGGGGCTGCAGATCCCCACGACCGGCGTTCTCGGCTGGTCGCGCGTCGGGGGACAAATGCAGGCCCGCGCCTTTCCCGCCTGGGCCACGCTGCCGGGCCCGCAATGGCTGGCGCTCGGCCGGCAATGGCATTTCACCGCCGCCTGGGTATTCGGCGTAATGCTTGTTCTATATCTGATCTATTCCATCATCAGCCGCCGCCGGCGGCGATTGATCGGCGTCCACCGCGGCGAGTTGGGCCAGTTTGGCCACGAAGCAGTCGAACACGCCAAATTCCGTTTTCCGCGGGTCCGCGATTACAACATCATCCAGAAGCTGACCTATCTGCTCGTTTTGTTCGGGCTGCTGCCGCTGATGGTGCTCACAGGGCTGACGATGTCGCCGACCATGGACGCCGCCTGGCCGTGGCTGACGTATGTGTTCGGCGGCCACCAGAGCGCCCGCACCCTCCACTTTCTGTGCGCTTTCGCGCTGGTGGGCTTTTTCATCGTCCACCTGGCGCTCGTGCTCGTCTCCGGCGTGGTAAACAACATGCGCGCGATGATCACCGGCGGCTACAAGATAGACGAGCCGCCGGCAACCGAAGCTGTCGCCGATGGCGAGGAGCGCGATCATGGCAAATGACGACCGCCACACGGGGCTACCGAGCCGGGCCCGCCGCCGTGTCCTGACCGGGCTGAGCGCGTTCGGCGCCGCCGGCCTGCTCTCCGGCTGCGACTGGACCCAGAGCCAACCGGTGCGCCATTTCCTCGGGCGTACCGAGAAACTCACCCAGGCCGCCCAGCGCCTGGTCGCCTCGCGCGAATCGCTGGCACGGGAATACAGCCCGAGCGACATCGCGCCAACCTTCAAACCCAACGGCACGATCAACCCGCAAAGCGCGGCCTACCGGCAGCTCGTCGACACCCACTTCGCGAACTACCGGCTCGATATCCACGGCCTGGTGGCGCAGCCGGCCTCGTTCTCGCTCGCCGAGCTCAAGGCCATGCCCTCGCGCACCCAGATCACCCGGCACGACTGCGTCGAGGGCTGGTCGTGCATCGGCCAATGGACCGGCGTGGTGCTGAGCCACCTGCTGGATCGCGTGCAGCCGACAGACAACGCCCGCTTCGTGGTTTTCCACTGCGCCGACCACCTTTACGGCTCGCCGCAGCCCTACTACGAAAGCCTCGACATGATCGAAGCCCGGCACCCGCAGACGATTCTGGCCTACGGCCTGAACGGCGCCGACCTGCCGGTGGCCAACGGCGCCCCCATCCGCCTGCGCGCCGAACGCCAGCTCGGCTATAAAATGGCCAAGTACGTCATGCATATCGAACTGGTCGACAGCTTCGCCAACATCCAGGGCGGCCACGGCGGTTATTGGGAAGATCGCGGCTACGACTGGTGGGCCGGCATCTGAAACAGCCGCCGGCCCGGGACGGGCCGTGACCGATGACGACTTCGATAAACCGCCCACTGTCGGCTTACGGCCTTCGGCCCAAGCCGACCTACAAAGAGCCGATCCAACTCGTGCCCCATAGGTGGATTAGCCAACGGCGTAATCCGACAGCCACGCCCCGTGCGTCATCCAGTAGCCTCCATGCGCCGACCCAAGCCCGCACAGGTCGGCACCCGATCGCACGCCCAGCCACGCGGCCCCGCCGCTATCGAAGCCGATGCACAACGCGGTTAGACTACTTCGCCTTGCCGACGACGCCGCGCCCTCGCGACCGACCCGCCCATGTTCCAGTTCTTCGAACGGCTCGTCGATCCGTTTCCCGACGACGACCGCACGCCGCCCGAGACCAGCATCCCGCGTTTCATCGCCTTCTACGCGCGGCCGGTTTGGAAACTGCTGATCGCAACCGCCGTGCTCACCGCGGCCTCCTCGATCATCGAGGTGTCGCTGTACGGTTTTCTCGGCCATATCGTCGATTGGTTCTCGACCAGCGATCGCGCGCATTTCATCGCCGATAACGCCTGGCCGCTCGTCGGCATGGCAATCGTTGTGCTGGTGCTGCTGCCCGCGCTGGTCTTCGGCCAGGGGCTGACCACCTTCCAGGCGATGGCACCGAATGTGCCCATGCGCTTTCGCTGGCAGGTCCACCGCTGGTTGCTGGACCAATCGCTGACGTATTTCCAGGACGATTTCGCCGGCCGCATCGCCTCCAAGATGATGCAAACCGCCCTGGCCATCCGCGAAGTGATGATGAAGTTCGTGGACGTGTTGCTCTATGTGGCGGTCTATTTCGGCGGCGTCGTCGTCATGGTGGCCGGGGCGGACTGGCGGCTCGCGTTGCCGTTCGGCGGCTGGCTGGTCGGCTATATCGCGCTACTCAGGTATTTTCTGCCGCGCCTACAATCGATCGCCGAAGCCCAGGCCAATGCACGGGCCGAAATGACCGGGCGCGTGGTTGATGCCTATACCAACATCGGCACGGTGAAACTGTTCGCCCATACCGAGCGCGAATCCGACTACGCGCGGGCCAGCATGTCGTCGTTCCTGTCGACCGTGTACACCCAGATGCGGCGCATCAACGGCTTCTACGCCAGCCTGTATCTGTTGAACGCCCTGCTGCTGTTCGCCGTCACCGGGCTGGGTATTGTGTTCTGGAGCGAGCGTGCGATCACCGCCGGCGCTGTCGCCACCGCTGTCGGGCTGGTTTTGCAGATCAACGGCATGAGCCAGTGGATCATGTGGGAAGTGTCCAACCTGTTCGAGCACATCGGCACCATCCGCGACGGCATGGGCAGCTTCACCCGCAACCGAGCGATCGTGGATGCCCCGGACGCGCGCCCGCTGCAGGTCGCCGATGGCGCGACCGCCTTCGAGGACATCTCCTTCCATTACGGTCGCGACGACGCCGGCATCATCTCCAACTTCTCACTGTCGATCGCGCCGGGCGAAAAAATCGGCCTCGTGGGGCGCTCCGGTGCCGGCAAGTCCACCCTGCTCGCACTGCTGCTGCGCTTCCACGAACTCGAGAACGGCCGCATCACCATCGACGGCCAGGACATCACCGGCGTCACCCAGGCCTCGCTGCGCGAAGCGATCGGCATGGTCACCCAGGACACCGCCCTGCTGCACCGCTCGATCGCCGACAACATCCGCTACGGCCGCCCCGACGCCACCGAGGCCGAACTCTGGGCAGCGATCGACGCGGCCCATGCCGGGTTCGTCTACGACCTGACCGACAACAAGGGCCGCCGCGGGCTCGACGCCCACGTCGGCGAACGCGGCGTAAAACTCTCCGGCGGCCAGCGCCAGCGCGTCGCACTCGCCCGCGTCATGCTCAAGAACGCCCCCATCCTGCTGCTCGACGAAGCCACCGCCGCGCTCGATTCCGAAATCGAAGCCGCCATCACCGAAAACCTGCACACCATCATGCAAGGCAAGACCGTGATCGCCGTCGCCCATCGGCTATCCACCATCGCCGAACTCGACCGCCTGGTCGTCATCGACCGCGGCGCCATCGTCGAAACCGGCACCCACGACCAACTGATCGCGCACAACGGCCTGTACGCGCGCCTGTGGGCCATGCAGTCCGGTGGGTTTCTCGGGGCAGCATCTGGCGTAAGCGCAGAGAACGCAATGCGCTAATCCACGAGCCCCAAACTACCTTTCAACACGCGCGCCGCCGTACGCACGGTTGGTTCATCAGCGCGCCTGCGGGGAACGGCCAGCTGCGCACGGCGTCTTCCTCGGCATGGTCGGTTCATCCCCGCGCCTGCGGGGAACGGGCAGGGTTTGCCAATGCGCCGATTACGATTCCGCGGTTCATCCCCGCGCCTGCGGGGAACGGGCCGGTTAGAATTTCGTCGCTCATATCGGTTTCCGGTTCATCCCCGCGCCTGCGGGGATGGAAGCCAACAATAAAGTCTGTCGATTTGCAGATTATAAGCAGTTGTTTTTATTGACTTCAAAAAGAGGACAAGTCGTCTAAAGTCTGTCCAGTAATTTGCGCCTTTTAATCATATAGTTACCGGGCAATCCGTGGATACCTCCGGCACACTTGGCGCCACTCGACTACAGCGGTATACGACCCAAAGCCGACATTCGCGGCAAGCTAAATTGACCCACGTGATAGCCCGCAGAGGAACTCGTCAGATTCGGACAGATTCAAGTCCGCCATGGGATCCGAGGCGGCATCAGACGTTCGCCGTCGAACCCTGTCACGGATCCGAATCGATCGCTACCGTTCTCCCATTGATGCTGTGCCTCACTGATCTCGGCCTTGCTGTGACCGACGAAGTTCCACCAGATGAAGATGTCTTCGTCGAGCGGTTCGCCGCCCAGCAACAACACTCGGGTATTTGCCTCGAGTTCCAGAGTAATGTCGTCGAGACCGCAACCTAGATAGGCGAGCTCGTTCGGTGCGAACGTATCCTGATCGATACGCAGAGCGCCTTCCAGGACCAGCACGCCATACTCAAAATCATTACGCACGGCCAGTTTGAAAGTGCTGGCATCCGGGCTGACCATGTCAGCTCCGACCAATGGCGAGAACGCCAGCGTCGGGGCCTCGCGGCCATTCAGGCACCCACTGAGCAGCGTGATATCAGCGCCCTGCTCTTGCCATCGCGGCAGACCGGGGTAATGGTCGAATCGTGGCTGCGTGTCGCGATCTGCGTATGGCAACGCGATCCAGAGTTGTGCCGCATGAAGCGTGGACGCATTCGCAGTCGACTCCTCCGTATGGGCGATGCCGTGGCCGGCGGTCATAAGATTCAATTCACCCGGCCGAATGACCTGTTCGCTACCGAGACTGTCCCGGTGAAGCACTTCGCCGGACAGCATCCAGGTAAAGGTCTGAAGCCCGGTATGCGGATGCGGGCCGACGCGCAGGCCGGTACTGTCGGCCGAAAATACCGCCGGGCCCGCATGATCGAGAAAACACCAGGCGCCGATCATGCGGCGGCCGCGCTGTGGCATGACCCGGTTGACCGGGATGCTGCCGACATCGGCCGTGCGGGCAGCGAGATGCTGGATCAATCGATGGCCGTCAACCACCGGGCACTCGCGTGACTCATACAGGCTTGGATTGTGCTCGGTATTGCTCATGGCATTCTCCGCGCTCGGTAAAACGATGCCGCCGCCGGCACAACGGCCAGCGGCGCCAATGAGCCCTTGTCAGCTTTCGTTCAGTGCTGCATCACGGCTTTGAATCAGGTTCGAGTAATGCGGCAAGTGGCTGGCAAGTATGCCCCCGAAGGCTTCGATATCGTTACGCCAATCGCGGTGTAATTCGCTGGCGACTGAAAACCAGTTCATCAGCTGTACGCCCGCCTGCGACATGCGATGCCAGGCGGCGTCACGCACCGCCGGGTTGAAAGTGCCCGACGCGTCGGTGACCACGAATACGTCGTAGCCAGCTTCAATCGCAGACAACGCCGGAAACGCAACGCAAACGTCGGTCACGACACCAGCGATCAGGACCTGGCTGTTGCCTGTATCCTTGATCGCCTGCACGAATTCCTCGTTGTCCCAGGCGTTGATCTGGCCAGGCCGCGCAATGTAGGGCGCGTTCGGAAACGCTTCCTTGAGCTCTGGCACCATCGGGCCGTTCGGCCCATCTTCGAAGCTGGTCGTCAAAATGGTAGGCAGTTCGAAGAATTTGGCGATATCGGCCAGCGCGAGGACGTTGTTTTTGAACTCGTCGGGCTGGAAATCCCGCACGAGCGAGAGCAGCCCCGCCTGATGGTCGACCATGAGAAGCGTTACGTCGTTCTTGTCGAGTCGTTTATAGGTGAAGGACATCGCACACCTCCGGTGCTTGGTGATAAAAGCGGGTCGTCCACACGGGCAACCCGCCACATAGAGTCATCGGTCCAGATTACGATGACTGGTTTTCGATTAGGAAGCCTGGCCGAAATGACCGGTTTGAAAGCCTCGAATCGAGTCTTCGATTTCTTCGGTCGAATTCATTACAAACGGCCCGTGGCCAACCACCGGCTCATCGATCGGTTGGCCGGTGAGCACCAGCAATTTGGCGTCGTTGTTGGTCTCAAGCTGGATCTCCGAGCCTGCGCGATCGAACAGAACCAGCTCGGCTTCACGCGCGATCTTGCTGTCGTTGACCTGCACAGTGCCGCTGAGCACGGCGACCATGGCCGTGTGGCCGTCCGGCACCTCCAGCGTCGTAGCGCCATCGCGGTTGAGCCGCAGGTCCCAGACGTTGATTGGGCTGAAGGTTTTTGCCGGCCCCTTGTGGCCGGCATAATCGCCGGCAATCACGTTGATCATGCCCGCTTCATCGGCGAGCTCGACGCCCGGAATGTCAGCGGCCTTAATTGATTGATAGCGCGGTTCGGCGGACTTGTCGGCCGCCCGCAGGTTCACCCAGAGCTGCACCATCTCAAAGCGTCCACCAGTGCGGGTGTAGGCCGGAGAATGGAACTCCTCGTGGACGATGCCGTTGCCAGCGGTCATCCACTGCACGTCACCCTTGCCGATCACGCCGCCACCGCCGGTCGAATCGCGATGGGCGACTTCGCCGTCGTACACGATCGTCACGGTCTCGAAACCGCGGTGCGGATGGGCGCCGACACCGCGCGCCCTCTTCGTGGGCGCGAACTCCCGCGGCGCCGCGTAATCGAGCATGAGAAACGGGGTGACGTGATGGGCGCCCATGCGGTCGTAGGTGAACAGCGAGCGCACCGGAAAGCCGTCCCCGACCCAGTGCGGAATAAATCCCCGTAATCGTTTTCATGATCGTCTCCTGCCGAACGTTCGGCATTGAATGCTGATGCCGGTCATCCTATGCCTGAGACGCACATTTGATTAGCGGGCTAGAATCAAACGCACCGTCTTACTGATGGAACGATCACATGCAGGATCTCAACGATCTGTTCTATTTCGTTCAGGTCATCGATCATGGCGGCTTTGCGCCGGCAGCTCGCGCGATCGGCGTGCCGAAGTCGAAACTCAGTCGCCGGGTCGCACAGCTCGAAAAACGGCTGGGGGTTGGGCTTATCCATCGCAGCACGCGTAATCTGGCGGTCACGGAACTGGGCCAAGCCTATTACGAGCACTGTGCGGCTATGCTGCTGGAGGCCGAAGCCGCCCAGGAAACGATAGACCGCTCAATCGCACAGCCTCAAGGGCTGATCCGCATGAGCTGCCCGCCGGGAATGCTGTGTTTCGTCGTGGCGGAGCAGCTTTCGATCTTCATGGCGCGTTACCCGCGCGTACGGGTCGAACTGGAAGCGTCGGGGCGACGTGTCGATGTCGTTCGAGAGGGATTCGATCTCGCGATCCGGGTGCGGTTCCCGCCACTCGAAGACAGCGAACTGAACGTGCGCGTGCTATCCGCCAGCCCGCAGCTACTCATGGCCGCGCCGTCACTATTCGAGGATTATTCGAGGCCCAAGGTGCCGGGCGATCTCAACGGGCTGCCGTCACTCGACTGGGTGCGGCCGGGCCATACGCATACCTGGTGTCTGGAGGGACCGCACGGCGCCAGCACACAGATCGATCATCGCCCGCGTCTCGTGACCGACGATCTCATCACGTTGCACCGCACTGCGCTCGCCGGCCTCGGCATCGTTCAACTGCCGTTGCTGGTCGGCGGACGACATATTACCGAGGGCACACTCGTCGATGCACTCCCAGGCTGGGCACCGCGCGGCGGCGTCGTTCAGGCGGTTTTCCCCTCTCGACGCGGTCTGCTACCCGCCGTGCGCGCGTTGATCGACTTCCTGGCGGAGCGCTTCGCGGATCAGGACTGTCTTACCGAGACCCATCGCGAAAATGGACTTTGATCTCGCTTATCGCCGGGCGACTGCACTGCCACGTCTCGGCCGGGTCACTGTGCGACTACTTACGCAGGTGGTAGCCAAGCCATCATTGCAGGGTCCGTGCAGAAAAATTTTCGCAACGGACTACCAAAAATTTGTCGACATTTTCGCCCCCTTTTAAAAATCATATCTTTAGAGACGACATTGCGATGGTCTTTATTGTTGGTTTTCAGGGAACGGGTAACGATCACATACACAAGCGCGCCGAGCCTCGGTTCATCCCCGCGCCTGCGGGGAACCGTGTTCGTTCTCGTTCTGGTGCGGCTTCGGCTGCGGTTCATCCCCGCGCCTGCGGGGAACGGCTTGTGACTCAAGATTTGTCGCAGGTTTCTAACGGTTCATCCCCGCGCCTGCGGGGAACGGTGACCGCCACACTTTCCACAACATCGGAAAATCGGTTCATCCCCGCGCCTGCGGGGAACGGGTCACACGCGAACCCGCCACGTTGCAATACAACGGTTCATCCCCGCGCCTGCGGGGAACGGTACGGCGCCATAGCCATTGGAATCGACGTTACCGGTTCATCCCCGCGCCTGCGGGGAACGGTCCCCTGATGTGGCTGACGTTCTTCGCGGCGACGGTTCATCCCCGCGCCTGCGGGGAACGGCTCGGTGGCGCCGGTAGTGCCGCTGTTTGTGGCGGTTCATCCCCGCGCCTGCGGGGAACGGCGCAGAAACTCGTTGTAGCTGTTGCGTTCCAGCGGTTCATCCCCGCGCCTGCGGGGAACGGCCACTACGACTACCGGCGCGGATTACACCACGCGGTTCATCCCCGCGCCTGCGGGGAACGGATACACCGTGTCGATATCCGCCTGGATCGCCTCGGTTCATCCCCGCGCCTGCGGGGAACGGAATGAAGCCTTCGGCCACGTCCATCATGGATTCGGTTCATCCCCGCGCCTGCGGGGAACGGCGATAGCGGCGCGGTCGGTGGGGTCGTGTTGCCGGTTCATCCCCGCGCCTGCGGGGAACGCTAGTGATGTCTGAAGATTGCTAATATCGGTTGCGGTTCATCCCCGCGCCTGCGGGGAACGCCTCATGACGATGCCGTGCGTGCGGTCCGTGGCCGGTTCGTCCCCGCGCCTGCGGGGAACGCGAGCGCGGCTTGTATGCGGCCGACGTGGATATCGGTTCATCCCCGCGCCTGCGGGGAACGCCTGGTTCCGGGTCCAGACCACCCGGCCGAATGCGGTTCATCCCCGCGCCTGCGGGGAACGCGCCGCTATACCGATCGCCGTAGGCATGGTGTCCGGTTCATCCCCGCGCCTGCGGGGAACGCAACGGCGCCAACATCAACATCCGCAAAACCGACGGTTCATCCCCGCGCCTGCGGGGAACGCTAAAAATACATCGCTGTTTTAACAGGGATTTTAAAGACAGACCAAAAGTACCAACCTGAACGCCGGTATTTCAGTGCTGTTAAAGAGCGCCATCTGTGGTCGTATTTGTCGTTCGACGACCTTACCGAGGGTAGCCTCTCCGGTTGCGTCTCGCTCGTAAAATGTCCGCCGGGGCGGCAATCAACCCAGCGTGATCAGCGTAATCGCCACGGCGGCGGCCAGGAGCCCGCAGGCCTGCGCCGCGTTCCATCGTTCGCCGAGGAAAATGCGGGCGAGAAGGATGGTGACGGCCGGATAGAGCGCTGTCAGCACAGCGACGATCGACAATGGGCCACGCCCGGTGGCGGTCAAAAACAATAGATCGGCCGCGCCGCCGAACACGCCGGCCGTAAGCAGGAGTGCGAGAGCGGCGGTATCGACACGGATGGGGCGCGGCTCTTTCAGAGCGAACGGCAGGATCAGCACGCCGGCCAGGGCAAGGCCCGGCACGAGCGGCCAGAATCCGGCCGCGGCGCCTGCCTGATCCAGCGCAATGAACAAAACGGCGAACCCGGCGCCGCTGATCAAACCCTCAAGCACGCCCGGGCGCGTCTTGGTTTTCGCCGCTGTATCGCGATGCCAGGAGACGAGCCCGATCGCAGGCAACGCGAAGACGAGGCCCAGGCCGGCCAGCGATGTGAGATGCTCGCCCAGAGCAATCCCCGTGAGCGCGGGGACAACGGCGGCCACCACCGCCGACAATGGCGCCACGACGCTGATGCGCCCGACGACGAACCCGCGATACAGCGCCATCGTGCCCGCGGCGCAACCGACGCCGGCAACCAGCCCCCACCCTAACGCCGATGCCGTGAAACCGTGATGCGCCCCTACCGTCACGGCGATCACCGCCATCAGAAAGGCCACGATCTGCACGAACAATGCGACCACACCCGCGCCCAGCCGCCGCCCGCCCACACCGGCGGCGAAATCGCTCGCGCCGTAGGCTACTGCCGCCAGCAATCCCAGAATAACGGCCATGTTGACGGCTGGACTGAAAACCAGGGGCGAAGACCGTATCAGAAAGCGCCTGGCCGTAGCCGGCCGCGCTCAACGTCGCAGATGAAACCTCCCTTCCTTGATCCGCCTCCGACTGGATGAGTCCGGCGATACGGCCGGCGCGGTTTATCCCAGGCCCCGGGCCGTCCCGGGCGCAACGACGGGGCCAACCTGGCGCCCACCCTAGCCCCGCAGACGCGGCTGTGATCAAAAGACCAGCACATGTTGGCGGGACTGGACAGCTAGCTCATGCGCCGCGCTGTTTCTCCCCGACATCCTTCAAGGCCGGAAACATACGACAGGCAAGCATCAGCTGCATTCGCCCGTAGCAACAAACGAGGTCTTGGTCGTCGGGGGCCTCGCCCTGCGAATGCAGGGCCAGCATATGCTCCAGCGCGCAGTACAGGTTATGTATCACTTGCGGGGCACACTCCGCCCCGACGACCTGTCGTTCCAGCTCCGAGATAGGGCTATGCTGTCCACCGCAGGCGTGCGGCCGGTTTCGAACGGTTGTACCTAATGGCTTCTCCGGCTCATTGTTTCGGGGTACTTGCATATCGCGGCCAGCCAGTTTGTCGCGTTGTTTGTTAGCGCGCTGAGCAATGCTCACCGCCTGCCACGCAGCCAAGCGAGCATCGCCATACTAAAGCGTGAGCACTTTACTACTCATCACATTTATACATCAAGCACTATATTACTTACCTTAGGCTCTACGGATCAATACCCGACGCGACCCCCGGAGACTTTAGACGCCAGCGGACTCGGGCCTGCGGCCTGATTGCGTGCGATAGAAGAAAGCAAAAAGCCGCCAGGCTTTCCCATGAACAGCCACGGACAACCATTTCTTGCGGAACGCGGCGCAATCGGTCACACCTCAGCCCATCGCCACAGCATATTGCGAAGACAAACACCGCCGACCCCCGTCAGGACCGCTCGAAAGGATTAGAGCGCACACAGGACAAGGCGCCAGAGGCCGCACCACATCGTCATGAGCGAATAACAGCGCCGAAAGCGAACGCTCACAATCACCAGCCCTTCGTGTTGCGTAACACGGCGAAAGGACCCTTAGACTGCCCCGGATCCGCCCTGCTCGCCACCAGGCCCGATATTCCGGCCATAATAGGCTTCGCGCTCAGCGACACGGTCGATGTAATGCCGCCCCTGGTCGGAGGCCTTGGTGTAACACAGGAGCAGATGCTCGACTGACGGCAAATTAACCAGCTGCTCGGGCAGGCGCGGCAGCATCACATGCCATATATTCAGATCGAAGGCGGCGGCCAGCTTGTCCACGGTTGCCAGAGTGGGCTGTTTTTCCTGATTCAGGATATTGCTGATGCTTTTCTGGCTGACACCGCTTTTTTGCGATAAGCGCCCCTGCGACCAGCCCTTGAGGCCCATCAAATGTCGCAGATTATGCGCAAGAACCTCCCGCGGGTCGGGACGGGCGTCACCCATGCAGAGCACCTTGATTGTCGATCACTTACCCCGTCGCTCATGCTATGCCCCCGGCCCAGTACTAGGGTGTCGCCTTTTTCAGTATTAAGGTACTGGCCGATCATTGAAAGATTCCTCGCGCGCTGCTGCTTCACACCCCGGCATTGCTATCGCGGCCCAAGTGTTGTCAGCCGTGGCTGACGCCATGGCGCGGCCCATGACGATGCATGACGCGCAGCCACACCCCACACATACACGACGATTGTCGCGGTTTCGCTATTGGTCAACGCATCGAAGCGCCCGAGTGCCCCCTATAGCCAAACGGCTATCGCGCCCTTCAGCCGCTGTATATGGCATCGCGCGGTGCGCTTACTGAATTGGCCGCGGCGGCCAACCCGCAACGGTTCGCAACGACAGGATAGCCAGCGTGCTTGCTCAGCCTAACAACCGCGTCACGACCGGTGCTCGTCCGGCTGCTCATCCAGAGCCAGCCCCACCGCGACGGTCAACGCCTGGGCCAGGCACATCGATGCCGTGAGCGAGCGGAAATTATGCATCTCGGCGTCGTGGACTTCGAGACAGACCGTAGCGTGTGCGGCCACCGGACTGAGCGGGCTGTCGGTGAGTACGACGACCGGCGTGCCCTGTTCGGTGGCGTGCCGAATGGTTTCGGCGGTCTCCTCAGCATAAGGATGAAACGAGACCGCGAACAATACATCATCGGGCCGTACGCGCGCGGTCTGCTGCGCCAGCATGCCGCCAAGCCCGTCGAGCAGGCAGGCATTAGCCTGAATCCGGCTGAGCGCATAGGCCATGTAGGTCACCACCGGGAACGACCGGCGATGCCCGCAGAGATGGATGCACTCAGCGCCGGCCATGATCCGCGCCGCCGACGCCAGGCCTTCGGCATCGATCTCGTCGGCGAGATGATCGAGCGCCATGCGATTGGCCTGGCAGAACTGGCGCAACACGCCGTGGGGCGTGAGCGCCTGGGTATCGTTTTCTTCTTCGCGGCGCAGCCGGCGCAGGCGCTCGCTATAGCTGGACGCGGTTTCGGCCAACCGGGTCTGGTACACCCGCTGCAGCTCGGAGAACCCGGAATAGCCGAACGCCTTGGCGAAACGGATGATCGCCGAGGGCTGCACACCGGCCCGGTCGGCGATAACCGCCGTGGTTTCCAGCGCCATGTCGTTGGGATGGTCGACAGCGAACTGAGCGATCTGCTGCAGTCGCTTACTCAGGTTCTTGTATTCGGCCAATATCCGGCGCTGTAGCTCGGACGGCGTTTCCGGTGCCTGTTCGGTCATGACTGGGTCGGGATCCTCGGGTAGTGTATCGACGCGCGCTCGGCGCGTGCCCCCTGCACATACTTATTTTCTGGAATAAATGCATCACAAATCAAATAATCGGTTCAAGCAGAACGCGCTTCATGCCCGAAACAGGCGCCGTATCCGTAATTTTTTAATGCTTTTTTGGCGACGATAATACATCGCGCTTTTGGCATGTTTATATCAATACCAATAGCCACGTATCTGTGATTTCGCGCCAAGAGGGCATCACATATTCCACGGTGTGACGATGACCGCGCGGCTGGCCTCGCTTTCGGCAGCCCGGCCATGCCGACGGAAACACAGCAGGTGCTGGATCGCCCGCGCGGCGTCGGCCTGCAGGTCGTGATCGACCACGGCGTCGATGCGCCCGGCGCGCAGCAAGCCGCGGTTTTCGTCGTCGAGATCGTGACCCACGAAAACCACATCGCGATCGCCCGCTTCATCCAGCGCGCGCAACAACCCGCGGTTGCCACCGCCCATGCTATAGATGCCGGCGATGGGCCCACGTGCCGTACGCGTGGCACGGGTGAGTTCGTAGGTTGCCTGATCGAGGCCATAGCCGCCGTCGATGACAGCCACCTCGGCGCGCGGGCAGCGCGCGGCCATGAAGTCGGCGAAGCCGCGCCAGCGATCGTGCTCGCCGTGAAAACCGCGGCTGCCGAGGTTCGCCAGCACCATGCCGTCCCGCTGGCCAAGAAAACGCGATAACAGGAAAGCCGCGGTCCGCCCGGCCGCGGCGTTGTCGATACCGACATATGCAAGGCGGCCGCTGGCGCCGATATCGGTGGCAAAGGTAACGACCGGAATGCCGCGCGCCGCCAGCGACTCGACCGCCGCGACGACCGCCGGGTGTTCGGGCGCCTTGAGTATCACGCCATGCGTGGCCTTGCGTTCCAATGCGTCCAGATCAGCCGCGATGCGCTCGGGGCTGATGCGTTCGTCGGCATGGAAACGCGGCGCGATACGCAGCGGCGCCATAGCGGCAGCGGCCGCCACGAATGCGCGGCGCACCGCCTGGCTGAACCGTTCCGGGCTGTTGAGCACCACTTCGAACGTCAGCCCGAGGCCAGCGGGGATGCCGGCTTCGGCCTGCTCTTCGAGTTCCCGGATCGCCGCGTCCACTCGGCGCCGTGTCTGCTCGTGGACGTGCGCACGGCCATGGCGCACCCGATCCACCGTGGCTGCGCTCACACCGGCCTGGGCCGCGATCTGTTTAACGGTGAACCGGTGCGTCACGCGTTTTCGCCGAGCGGCCCGTCAGTCGACCCGACGGCGGTCGAGCTGCGCGGCAAGTTGCGACTCGAACGTATCCGCATCGAGCTGTTCGCCGACCGCGCGGATCAATAGTTCACATTGCGTCTCCGGCGCCAGACCGGCGGTCGGCTGATCGCGGTCCAGATTGGTGGGAAAACCATAGCCCTCGGCCGTAGCCTTGGCGGTGCGCACGACCGTATCGCGCTCGCCCTGGCGTTCGCGCCGGCAGAGCTCGGCATAGATCGCGCGGCACATCCGCGCCCGGTCCAGGCTGCCCATCGCCCGCCCGAAAGCGGAGGAAATCTGGAGCAGGTTCGCCATCCGGCGGATATCGGCCGAGCGATTGCTGCCGGCGGCATGAAACAACGCGGGATTGAAGAACACCGCATCGCCCGCCGCCAACGGCAGCTGTACGTGATGCTCGCTAAAGTAGCGCTGGAATTCGGGGCGGCCGGTGGCAAGAAAACCCAACTCATAGCGCTGGGAATACGGCAGATACAGCGTCGGCCCACTCTCCACGGGCATGTCGCAGTGCGCGACCGCGCCCTGGAGCGTCAGCTGCGAGGCAAAGCGATGGATATGCGCGGGGAAGCGTTCCGCCTGCTCGGTCGACATGAAGCCAAGATGATAATCGCGGTGCGCGCTCTGGGCGTCGCCACCCGGGTTCACCACGTTCAGATCGGAAGTGACCTGATACATCGGCCCGAGCCAGGCCTCGCTGATCAGCTCAATGACCGGGTTGGCGTAGTAGTCGACATAAGCCGCGGGGTCGCGCTCGGCCAGCTTCTGCTGCACCCGCCAAACGCGATCATTGGCCCCCGGCTTGGCGAAATGGTCGCCGCCGGCCACGCCGGCCTTACGCTGTTCCGCGATCATTTCATGAAAACGCGCAGTGGCCCCGCCGAGCGCGTAATCATCAAACGCACCGCTGAATACTACAATGCCCGGCCCCTCGAGCATGGCCTCGACCAGCTCGGCCTGCAGATCGGCGCGGGCCTCGGCCGGGAGCGCGTCCACGTGGCGACCGTTGTAGATCGGTACGTTCTGTTCGATGCGTTCGGCCAACGGATAGTCTTCGGGCCGCGTGGCGCAGTCGAGACTGGCCACGAAATCCTCGAGGTTGCAATCGTCGGCGTGCAGCCAGACACGGCTGGCTGGAGTGGTATGAGTTGTCGCGTTCTGATTCTTATCGTGGGCCAGCATGGCGCTCCTCCTGTCGTCGCGGGGATCGGATCGATGTCGTGATTCGATTATTTGAGCCGAGCCGGGCCGCGACAACGCGAAAAGCCATCAAAAATACCTCAGGGCGGATAACGGCCGCCCTGATTACGGTCGAATCCTCAATTTAACTTTTACGCTCGAGCCGAGCGTCGGATTACGCGACCTAACATATCGACTTGGACCTGTAGCAGCTCGTTCATTTACAGGCCGCTTATTCCAAGATTATTCATATTTATCAGATATTTTAATAATTAATATCGAGTGAGTCGACGGTCCATAGCATCGGCTGCTACTTTGAAAAATAAATTATCTTTTTAAATCTTTGAGGGTGTAGACAAAATAACTGCCGGTAATAAAAGCAATATCAGACAGTTACGTAGGTCGGATTAGGTGCTTGCACCGTAATCCGACAGCCAAGCCTCAAAACCCACGGATTGAGCGTCGGATTACGCGCTGCGCGCTAATCCGACCTACTTTTAAGGCATTGTTTTCCAAGTAGTTAGACAGAGTAAGGGTTTGTCTACACCCTCTTTGCCATCTATGCAATCTGCGAATAAAACAAAGAAAAACCGCATGGGAGAAATGTGCCGCGATCGTCTCAGCGTTTCATCTCGTGTTCGAGCGCATCAAGCCCGGCGCCACCGGCCATCTGGAAAATCAGATCGTCCAGCGATAGATCCTTGCGCGGCGCATCCAGGTCCATCTCGCCTCGGCTCAACACGATGAAGTGGTCGCCAACCAGATAGGCATGGTGGGGATTATGAGTGATGAAGATTACGCCCACGCCGTGTTCTCGCGCGGCGGAGGCAATGTACTTGAGTACAAGCCCCGACTGATGCACGCCGAGCGCCGCGGTGGGTTCGTCGAGTATCAGCACACGCGCCCCAAAGTGAATCGCGCGGGCGATGGCCACTACCTGCTTCTGGCCGCCGGACAGCGTGCCGACGTGCTGTTCCAGATCCTCCAGCTCGATGCCCATCTTGCGCAGGGCCTCGTCGGTTTCGGACCACATGGTGTCGCGGTCCATGCGCGTGAACGGCCAGACCCCATTGGTGATTTCCGAGCCGAGGAAGAAATTGCGCCAGACCGGCATCAGCGGCACCAGGGCCAGGTTCTGGTAGACCGCCGCGATGCCCAGATCCAGCGCCTCGCGCGGCGAGGTGAACTTCATCGGCTTGCCGTCGACCCGGTACTCGCCCGAGGAATGCTCGGTAAGCCCGGCGATCACGCTGATCAACGTCGACTTCCCCGCGCCATTGTCGCCGAGAATGCAGGTGACTTCGCCCTGCTTGACCTTGAAGCTGACGTCGGACAACGCATGCACGTTGCCGTAGTTCTTGCCGACGCCTTCAAGTTCGATGATGGCAGTTTCGTCGGTCATTTCATTACCCCTGCGATGCGCGAACGCGGATCCACGTATTGACCACGGTGGCCATCAGCAGCATCGCGCCCACGAAAAACATGAACCAGTCGGAATCCCAGCCGGCATAGATCACGCCTTCCGTGGTCATGCCGAAGATAAACGCGCCCAGTGCGGAGCCCACTGCCGAGCCGTAGCCGCCGGTAAGCAGACATCCCCCCACCACCGAGGCCGCGATATACAGCAGTTCGTTGCCGACGCCGGCACCGGATTGCACGGTGTTGTAGGCGAACAGCATGTGCATCGCCAGGAACCACACGCAGAAACCCACGCCCATGAACAGGGCGATTTTCATTGCACGAACCGGCACGCCCACCGCCCTGGCGGCATCGGGATCACCGCCGACGGCGAAGATCCAGTTGCCGACCTTCGTACGTAACAGCAACCAGGTTGCGATCAGCACCAGAAGAATCCAGTAAACGATGGCGATACTGAGATCGAAATCGCCGATCGGGATGTCCGAGGCGAACACGGCGTGGGCCGAGGCAAAGCCGGGCATGGAACTGATGTCGCCGGTCGCGACCCCGCCAGTGATCAGCTTGGTGAGCGCGATGTTCAGCCCCTGCAGCATGAGGAATGTCGACAGGGTCACCAGAAAACTATGCAGCTTGGTCTTGATCAGCAACCAGCCATTCAACGCCCCGAGCGCCAGCGAGAACACTAAGGCAAAGGCCACGCCGGTCCAGATATTGCCGCCGATCTGGGTGGCGAACATCGAAGCGGCCAATGAGGAACTGATGACTGCCACGCCAGCGGTCAGATCGAACTCGCCGCCGATCATCAACAGCGACACGCCCACTGCGGGAATACCGAGAATGGCCGCCTGGTAGAGCACCGTCGAGAACGCCGGCATGGTGCGAAACGGGGGCGCCACGATGCAGAACAATACAAACACCAGGATGGCACCGCCGAGCGCCCCAGCCTCGGGCCGCTTGAGGACCTTTTTCCAGACCGGGTCCCTGGAAATGCGTTGTTTGGTCTTCTTGGGGGGAGCGCTGGCATCGTCGAGCGTCGAAGCGCCGCGCACTGCGTCGTCGTCCATGGTAGCTGCCATAGGTTGATCCTCCGAGTGCAGCCCGGCAGCCGCAGCCGCCGGGCTCACGAGTCTTGCGCGCGGCTTATCGCGTACCGCGTTTGACGTACTTCATGACCTTGTCGATGTTGTCCTGGGTCACGAAGGCCGGCCCGGTGAGCACGGCATTGCCGCCGCCGAGCGTGTCGCCATTGGTGAGATTCAGATACAACAGGTCGACCGCTTCATAACCCTGCAGCCACGGCTGCTGGTCGACCGCCCATTTCACCTTGCCTTCCTTGACCAGTTTCGCGGTACGCGGGTTGAGGTCGAAGGTCACGACACTGGCCTTGCTGTGCGCCTTCCTGGCCGCATCCACCGCGACCGGGGCAAACGGCGCACCCAGGGTGACCACGGTATCGATCTGCGGGTCCTGCATGAGCTTGGCCATGATGCGCGAACGCGCCTTGCTCATGTCGTAGCCTTCCAGATACAGCGTTTCCGACTTGCCCTTGAAGGTATCGGCGACGCCCTTGCAGCGAGCCGCGAGTTGTACCGCGCCCTGCTGCTGATTCACGCAGAGCTCGTTCTTGGCCCCCTCTTTGTTCAGGCGCTTGCCGATGGCCTGGCCGGCCAGCGTTTCATCCTGGCCCACATACATGGGAATGCCCATCGACTTCCAGGTGGAAAAGCCGGAATTCACGCCGACCACCGGGATACCGTCCTTCAGCGCCTGCTGGACCAGCGGCTTCATCGCGTCGGGGAAAGCGAGAGTGAGCGCAATACCGTCGACGTGCTGGGTGATCACGTTCTGAAGCTTCGCGGCCTGCTTGTCCGGCGAGTCGCCATGCAGATAGATCAGATCGACATTGTCCTTCTTCGCCGCCGCGGTGGCGCCCTTGCGCACCAGATCCCAGAACGTGTCGCCGGCTTGAGCGTGAGTGATAAGCGCTATCTTGTACTGCTTGGCATGGCTGTCCGCCGCCCATGCCGTGGCCGCGCTACCCACCGCGGCGAGCCCGAGTACCAGAGCGGCCGCAATCAGGCGTGTACGCCCCCGGCCATTGGTGAACAATCGCATATCGGATCTCCTCCTTCGTGCTGCTTTTTTGGTCTTGATGCGACGCCAACGGCAGAAATCGATGACGTGCTACTGATCGAGCGCGGCCACATCGACGATGAGGCATCTGCCCTTGCCCATGACAATGATGGAACGTATATATCGCCGCAACTATTTTTGAAATTTTTAGGCTAATCCATTGGTCGAATGAAAGCCGGTGCGCGCGACGAATCGAACAAACCGCTCTTTGTTCAATACCCTACGGCGCATTCAAGAAATGAGGAGACGCTGCGAACGAATACGAACCCACGCCCCGCGGCCGCCCGATTTGGCGATGCGAGAGGCAAGGCGGGATATACGCGCAAATTCGAGCGCTTTCCGAAAGACCGAACACGGGCAACGGCAGCGTCGCGTTCTGGGACAGGGTCTTCGAGCTGTCGGCTCTGCAACATCGCCGGTGCCACGGGCGCCGCTCACCCGAGAATCACTGGCGACGGCGATGCGTCGAAACGATCCGGCCTACGGCTCAGGCAAACCGACGACGTATCTGGCTTTCGAACGCTTCCAGCGATTTGCCGCGTGTTTCAGGCACCATCGCGACGGTGAAGATCAGCCCGAGGATCGAAATACCCGAGAAGATGAAGAATGTGGGACCGACGCCCAGGGCCGCCACCACCGGCGGAAAACCGAACGCCACGAGCGCATTGGCCAACCAAAGCACGAACACGCAAATGCCCATGGCGAGGCTTCGAATCTTCAGTGGGAAAATCTCCGAAAGCATCAACCACACCAATGGCCCCAGCGTGCCCTGCATGCAAAACACGAATGCCACTACGAAGACCAGTACCAGATACGGTTTGATCGCCACAGCCGGCATGAACATCGCCGATAGCCCGACGAGCACGTGGAACAATGCGATCAGGGCGAAGCCGCCGATCAGCATCGTGCGCCGGTCGAGCTTGTTGATCAGCAGAATGCCGACGGTGATGCCGAGCACACTGAACAGGCCGTTGAGCGTATTGGCAACCACAGCCCCGTTGTTTGAAAAACCGGAACTCTCCAGCAGCTGCGTGCCGTAATACATGATCGCGTTGATGCCGGTAAATTGCTGGAATATACCGAGCACGGCACCGATGAGGATCAGGCGCCGAACCCACGGCACGGTGAGATCCGACCACTGCCCACACCGACTTTTCTGCTCGTGTTCAACCAGCGAATCGACTTCGGCGATCTCGGCCTCGGCGCGCTCCGGCGAGCGGATTTGCTTGAGCACGTCGAGCGCGTCGTCGCGCCGGTTCTGCTCGCTCAGCCAGCGCGGGCTTTCCGGCACACGCAGCATGCCGATCAACAGCGCGAACGCCGGCAACACGCCGATCACGAGCATGTAACGCCAGATACCGGGGTAATCGCCCCATACCGTCATGATCACGGCGTTGATGATGAAAGCCGCGAACTGGCCCGAGACGATCATGATTTCGTTGCGCGTCACCAGGCTGCCCCGTCTTTCGGTCGGCGCCACTTCGGCGAGATACACCGGAACAGTGGTAGACGCACCGCCCACCGCCAGCCCGAGAACGAATCGGGATACCGACAGCACCTGCCAGCTGGGTGAAATGGCCTCACCGACCGTACCGACGATGAAAACACCCGACAGCATGAGAATGGTGTATCGCCGGCCGGATACATCCGAAATCTTGCCGCCAATGGCGGCGCCGAGGGCGGCACCGAAGATCAGAATGCTCACGGCAAAACCCTGGGTCAGCGGCGTAAGGCCCAGATCGATTTTCATCGGGTTCACGGCGCCATTGATCACGCCGGTGTCGTAACCGAACAACAGCCCGCCGAACGTCGCGATGAATGCGATCGTTCCCAATTTGCGGGTGTGAGATCCCGGCTGGTTCAAAGCAGCGGTCACCTGAGCTGAAGACGCTCGAGTATTCACGCAAATATCCTCCAAGACGACCCCTAGGGCTGATTCGGGAACGACTGAAAGCGCCATCCGTGCGTGCGAAGTGGCTGTGCCACAGTCCGGGAGAGCCGAACCACGGCAGCCGAAGCGCGCTGCGTCAGGCTACTTTCGGGCCGCCCGGTATCGACTCCGCCGCGGCCCGGCCCATGCGATCGTCGCGCCGACTTGCACACACGCGTGACGACGACAGTCATTGTCGGTATTCAATGCCAATGGAAGCTACTTGGCTCGCCCGCGAATAGTCAAACCTTTTATTTCATCATTTTGTCTCATGGAATTTATTTTCCATACTTGTTTCAATCGGCTCATCTCGAATCCGGAGAGCGCTTTGCGCCGGCTTCCCATAAGCACAAATCCAGGGATTTCGATATGAACAAAACACGCATTGGCATTTTCGGCGCCGGATACATCGCCTCGGTTCATGCCGACATTCTCGGCCAGGACGACCGGGTCGAACTGGTCGGTGTGGCCGACATGGTCGAAGCCAACGCCACGCGCCTCGCTACTCAGGTCGGCAACGCCCGGACCGGCACAACGCTCGAGGAGCTGTTCCGCATGGACGTCGACACGGTCTACATCACCACACCGAACACCACTCATGTCGAGCCGGTCGTCGCCGCGCTCGGCGAAGGGCTGAACGTGTTCTGTGAAAAACCGATGGCGACCGACCTGGCCGGCGGAGAACGCATCCGGGAGGCTGCGCTGGCCTCAACCGGCGTCTACAACCTGGGCATGAATCGTCGGTATGCCTATACCCACGACAAGCTCAAGTCGCTGATCGAGACGGGCGATCTCATGCCGTACAGCGCACAGTTCAAGCTCAACCGCGGTGAGCTATTGCGCCCCGCCTGGACCGCCGACCCGAGCAAGACCGGCGGTTTCCTCTACGAAACGACGATTCACCAGATCGACCTGCTGCAATACCTTTTCGGCTCTATCGCCACGCTGCGATGCGCGGCCCGCAGCGCCATATCGGACGCCGAGTTCGATGACTTTTCCATGCTATTCACATTCGAATCCGGCGTGGTTGCAACGCTCAGTTCGTCGGCACATTCAGGCTGGAGCTTCCCGTTCGAGCGCGTCGAGATCTACGGCCGCTACGCCACGGCGGCGACCGAAGAGCTGGAACGCGTGCGCTACGCGCTCGATCTCGATCAGACCATCCACAGCGAGGACTACACCCATATCCCCTTCGCGGAGAAAGGCGGTTACGTCAAGGAAGACCGGTTGTTCGTCGACGCGCTGGTCGACGGGGGCACGCCGCCGGTGGGCATCGACGACGCATGGGCGCTGAATCTGTTGTTGGCCGCGATTTACGAAAGTGCTCGGGAAAACAAGGAGATCGATTTCGCCCAGCGCGTCCGCGCGGCCATCGGCTAGTGGGTGTCTTACCGGCCGCTGCCCGCGTGAGGGCCGGTGCTATTCGTTAATTCGGCGCGGGCTTCGATCCGTCGGATTACGCCGTTGGCTAATTCGACCTACGCGAACTATTTTTCGCGGTATGACGCCGTCCTTCGACACCCGTTTCATCTGCCTGAATCCGCGTCGATTCTGCGGACAAACTTCGTTCAAACACAGACCGATGCCGCAGGTCGGATTAAACCGTGATCCAACGCCCGGCTCGGCAACGCTCATCAATGGCTTCGAGAATCCGCTGGTGGTGGGCGCCAAAGGCGAAGTTCGAATAGCAATCGTTGCCGTCGGCGATGACGGTGACGAGGTCGTACACATCGACATCACCCGGGTATCGTGGAAACCGAACCGTATGCCCCACGGCCGCTTTGTTCGCGGGTCAATCCAGCGGCGTCTTCGTAATCAACCGACCACGGTCCACCGGCCGTCCCGAACCGAAGCCAGCGCCGCATCGACCACGCGATGCACGTACACGGCGTCGGCGAAGGTCGGCCAAAGCTTGGGCTGTTCGCCCGTGATGGCCGCGATCAGGTCGCGTACCTCCACCGTCACCGTGTCGTTATAGCCGGTCCCGTGGCCCGGCGCCGGGCAGAAATCGCCGTAGTCGGGATGGCTCGGCCCCATCGGGATGCGCCGGAAACCCTGGGTGCGGGCGTCGTCGCGGCGCGAATAGAACTGGATCTCGCTCAGCCGTTCCTGATCGAACACGATGGTGCCTTCGGTGCCGGTGACCTCGTAGGACAGCCCCATCTTGTGACCCGTGCCGACGCGTGAGACATAGAGCGAGCCGGAGACATCGCTTTTGAACCGCACCAGCAGCTCGGCCTGATCGTCGTTTTCCACCGCGACGCGCTCGCCGGAGTCCGGGGCCGGGCGATGAGCATGCACGATGCGCGTCTCGGCCATGACCTCGCGAATCGGCCCGAGCAGCCAATGCGCCATTCCGATGCAATGTGAGCCCAGATCGCCCAGCGCGCCTGCCTCGCCGGCTTCGGCTCGCCGCATGCGCCAATCCATCGGCAAATCCGGATCGGCCAGGAAATCCTCGACGTGCGCACAGCGAAAGGACACGATCTCACCGAGCGCGCCTTCGTCGATCAACTGGCGGGCGAACTGCGAGGCCGGGGTCTTGGGATAATTGAACCCCACCATGCACACCACGCCCGCCTGCTCGGCGGCGACCTGCATGGCCGCAGCTTCCCCGGTATTCGTGGCCAGCGGCTTTTCGCAGAGCACGTGCTTGCCATGGGCGATCGCTTCCAGAACCATCTCGCGATGCGGCAGCGGCGCACAAACCGTGACTACGTCGATCGCCGGATCGCGCACCAGTTCGCGCCAGTCACCGGTATGCCGGGCAAAGCCCAGGCGTTTCGCGGCGCGCGCCGCCGAATCGTCCGAACTGGTTGCGATCATGTCGACCACCGGGCGTGTTTCGAGCCCAAACACGGCAGCCACCGAATGCAGGGCCAACGCATGCGCCTTGCCCATGAAACCGGCGCCGATCACGCCGAAGTAAAGTTCACGCGACATCGCGTTTTCCCCTCTTATCGCCGAGCGGCACAGCGCGTCGCCGGCTTTATAGTTCCACCCGGCCGACGGCCGTCCAGCGGCCATCCGCGGCCGCCGACGAGCGCACCGCGTCCACGAACTGCAGCCCCAGCACACCGTCGGCCGTGCTCGGATAGGCCAATTCATCGCGCGCCGGGCGGCTGCCTGTGCGCGTCGCCGCGATCGCCTCGGCGGCCTCGGAATAGATGTTGGCGAAGGATTCGAGGAAGCCTTCCGGATGACCGAGGCCGATTCGCGTCAGTTCATCGGCATCCGCCGAAAGCGTCGCCCCACCCTGGGCAAGCACTTCACGCCGGCCATCGGGATACAACAGCTGCAGATGGTGCGGGTCTTCGTGACGCCATTCGAGCGAGGCCCTGGAACCGACCACGCGCAGGCGCAGCCCGTGCTCGGCGCCGGTAGCGGCCATGGTGATCCACAGTGCGCCGCGTGCGCCGCCCGCGAAACGCAGCATGACGTTGGCGTTGTCGTAGACCCGGCGATTCGGCACCACGGTCGACAGATCGGCGGCCAGCGATTCGAGCTCGAGGCCCGACACATACCGGACGAGATGATGGATATGCGTGCCCAGATCGTAGACAACGCTGGCCTCACCGGCCTGGCCGGGATCGGTACGCCAGGCGGCCTGCTTGTTGTCGACCTCTCGCTCGACCTCGCCGGCTGCCCAGCCCGACGCGAACTCGCCCTGAACCATCCGCAGCGTGCCGAGATCGCCGCGGCGCACGCGCCGGGCGGCTTCGCGCACCATGGCATGGCTGGCGTAGTTGTGGGTGAGCGTGAACACCAACCCCCGCGACTCGGCCAGCCGGTGCAGTTCCAGCGCCTTGTCGAAGTCGTCGGTCAGCGGCTTGTCGCAAATGACATGAATGCCGTGTTCGAGAAACACCTTCGACACGGGATGGTGACTGGCATTGGGCGTCACGACGGCCACTGCCTCGATGCCATCCTCGCGGGCGGCTTCGGCGACGGCCATTGCGTCATAGCTGGCATAGACTCGCGATTCGTCGACGCCGAGTTCACGCGCTGCCTGGCGCGATTTGTCCAGATCGCGCGAAAACACGCCGGCGACCAGATCGTAGCGACCATCCATGCGCAGGCCGGCACGGTGAGCGGTCGCAATACCCGCGCCCGGGCCGCCGCCGACCATGCCGATGCGGATCGGCTGTTCGAATACTTTCATGGTTACTCCTCTGAGAAGTTTCGTTCTTTTTATTTGTCCGCAGATCGATGCAGATAAACGCAGATTTAAAACAGGCATGGGCGAATGCGGCCACGCACCGCACGATCCCGCGTCGCGAACCTCCACCGCGCTGGGGCGCCATGATCGAGTCCCGCGCTCAATCGCCGGTTCGAAACCCGTTACCGATCCATCTGCGTCAATCAGCGTTCATCTGCGGATAAATTCACGCTCAAACGGTCACCCAGGATTCCGACTGGCAGGACTCGCCGATGGCTTCGAGAATCCGCTGGTTGCGGGCGCCGAAGTCGAAGTTCGGATAGCAGTCGTCCGGGCTGGCGACGCCGGTGACCAGATCGCAGATGTCGATCACCTTGGCGTCGTAAAAACCCAGCGAACCGCCGCCGAAATCGAAGGGGAAGAAGCCGGCATACTGGGGCACCTGGGAGCCGGCGAGCAGGGTCTTGAAGCCGCGGTCGCGCTTGTCGTCGCCCATGCGGAAGACCTGCAGCTCGTTGAACCGCTCGCCGTTCATGATGATCGTACCTTCGGTGCCGGAGATCTCCCATTCCACGCCCATGATCTTGCCGGCCGCGATGCGTGAGGACTCGACCACCCCGGCGGCACCGCACTTGAACTTCACCAGGCACTGGGTCTGGTCGTCGTTTTCGACTTCCCGCCATTCGGCATCGGCGCCGGCCTTGGTCGAATAGCCGGCACCGGCATCGGCCACCGGGCGCTTATCGAAAATAATCTGGGACTGGCCGCAGACGCGGTCGAAATCGCCGAGCAGATACTGGGCCACGCCGATCACATGCGCGCCGAGATCACCGAGCGAACCGGTGCCAGCGGCCGCACGCGAGCAGCGCCAGGACCACGGCAATTCCGGATCGTTGAAGAAACCCTGGTCGAAGGTGCCGCGGAAACGGGTCAGCCGGCCGATCTCGCCGCGATCAATGATCTGCTTGGCGAGCATCGCCGCGGGTGTCTTGATGTTGTTGAACGAGACCATGGTCTTTACGCCGGCTTTTTCAGCCGCATCGCGCATCTCGTTGGCCTCGGCCGTGGACATCGCCATCGGCTTTTCGCAGTAGACATGCTTGCCGGCCGCGATCGCCGCCAGCGCCATTTCGTGATGGAACTGGTTCGGCGAGGTGATATCCACCACATGCACATTCGGGTCGGCGATCATCGCCCGCCAGTCGTCATAGGCCTTGTCGAAGTTGAAACGCGTCTTCGCCGCCTCGGCCAGCTCGCGGCTGATGTCGGCCACCGCATACAGATGCGGACGCATTGCCAGATCGGTGTAAAGCGCGGCACAGCGCCAGAACGCCTCGGCGTGGGCGCGGCCCATGAAGCCGGTGCCAATGATGCCGATATTCAGTTGTTCTGCCATTTCCGTGATCTCCTCAGAATTCTTTTATCCGCAGATCGACACAGATGCACGCAGATCTAAAAACAGATGGTTGTTTTTCATCGGGTCGCACTGCGCGTCCTCGAAACACCGGGCTATTCGAAGCATTCTTTCTTATCTGCGTTAATCTGCGTCGATCTGCGGACAATTTCTTCATGAACTAGCCGCCAAAGAACGAGCGCACCGTGCGCATCGCTTTGTCGGCGTATTCGACCGACGGCGCCTGGGCCGGGTCCTGCTCGGCCTCGACCACCAGCCAGCCGTTGTAGGCTTCGCTTTTGGCGAAATCGATCACCGGCGCGTAGTCGATGGTGCCATCGCCGGGCACCGTGAACATGCCGGCGCGCACCCCGGTGTTGAACGACTCGTCGCGCTCGCGGATGCCGGCGAAGACATCCCGGCGGATGTCCTTTAGATGGATGTGGTTGATGCGATGGCCATGGTTAGCCAGTACGCGACCCAGATCGCCGCCGCCGGCCACGATGTGTCCGGTGTCGAACAGTAACCCCACCGAGTCGCCGGTCTCGGCCATCAGCCGGTCGATTTCAGCCTCGCTCTCGGCGACCATCATCAGATGGGCGTGGTAGGCGAGCCGGATACCGTAATCGTCTTCCAGCGCCTCGGCGAACTCGGTCAACCGTTGGCCGTAACCAGGCCACTCGCGATCGGGTACCACGGGCGTCGCCGATAACGGCTCGTTGAGCGGGTCGTCGCCCGGCATCAGACCAGTTTCGCCGTAGACCAGGACGCGCGCGCCGTTCTCGGCGAGCACGCGCGCGTGACGGGCGACGTTTTTGAGTTCTTCGGCCACACTGATTTCACCCAGTCGACCGGAATACCAGCCGGATACGAGATCCACCCCACCCTCGGCCAGAAGGCGGCCGACCGCCGCCGGTTCGGTCGGAAACTTGCGGCCCATCTCGACGCCTTCATAGCCGCAGGCCGCGGCCTCGGCGATGAAGGTCTCGGCTGACGTATCGTCGCCGAACTCGGTGATCACATCGTTGGTCCAGCCCAGCGGGTTGATGCCGAGTCGCAGCCCATACGGCGCCAGCAGGTCGCGGGTCGCGATCTGGGATGCCTGCCATTCGCGCGCAGGACTGCTGCGCACGTCGGATGCCGTCGTGCTCATGTTGTTCTCCTCGAAGCAGACGCCGGGCGCTCAGCGCCCGGCGGGTAAGCTAATGCGTCGGCATCGTGAAGGCGTTGCCCTGCGAGACGTTGTCTTTCGGCCAGCGCGCGGTCACGGTCTTCAGCCGGGTGTAGAAGCGCACGCCGTCGGCGCCGTGGACATGCAACGGGCCGAACAGGCTCCGCTTCCAGCCGCCGAAGGAATGGAAGGCCATCGGTACCGGAATCGGCACGTTGATGCCGACCATGCCGACCTCGATGCGCTCGGCGAAATTACGCCCGGCGTGACCGGACTCGGTGAAGATCGAGGTGCCGTTGGCAAACGGGTTGGCGTTGATCAGATCGATCGCCTCGTCGAGCGATCCGGTCCGGCTGATGCACAGCACGGGCCCGAAAATCTCTTCGTCGTAGACGCGCATGCCGGGCTTGGTGTGATCGATCAGCGAGCCGCCGATGAAATAGCCGTCCGGATGGGTGGAGAAATCCTTCTCGCGGCCGTCGACCACCAGTTCGGCCTCCTCGGCGCCGATGCCGACATAGTTCGCGACCTTGTCGCGATGCTCGGCCGAGACCAGCGGGCCCATGTCGTTGTCCTTGCCGTCGACCAGCGACGGGCCAACCTGCAGATTCTCCAGCCGCTCGACCAGGGCCGCGCGCAGTTTCTCGGCGGTTTCCTTGCCGACCGGCACGGCCACCGAAATCGCCATGCAGCGCTCGCCGGCACTGCCATAGGCCGCGCCCATCAGCGCATCGGCGGCGCCGTCGATATCGGCATCCGGCATCACGACTAGATGGTTCTTGGCCCCGCCGAGCGCCTGAACGCGCTTCTCGGCGGCCGAGGCGGTTTCGTAGATATGCTTGGCGATCGGCGTGGAGCCGACGAAGCTCACCGCCGATACATCGGCGTGGGTAATCAGATGGTTCACCGCCTCGGCCCGGCCGTGCACGACGTTGAACACGCCGTCCGGCAACCCGGCGTCCTTGAGCAGGCGGGCCATCAGGTTGGCGGCCGAAGGGTCCTTGTCGGCGGGCTTGAGCACGAAGGTGTTGCCGGCCGCCAGCGCGATCGGATACATCCACATGGGCACCATCGCCGGGAAGTTGAACGGCGTGATGCCCGCACAGACGCCGACCGGCTGATACAGGGAATAGCTGTCGACGCCGGTGCCGACGTTCATCGAGTGCTCGCCTTTCTGCAGATGCGGCATGCCACAAGCGAATTCGACCACTTCGATGCCGCGGGTGACCTCGCCCTGGGCATCCGAGAACACCTTGCCGTGCTCGGAGGCAATCAGGCGCGCCATGTCGTCGCGGTGTTCGTCGAGCAGCGCCTTGTACTTGAACAGGATGCGGGCCCGGCGCAACGGCGTGGTCGCCGACCATCCCGGCAGCGCGGCCTTGGCCGCTGCCACGGCGGCGTCGACATCGGCGGGGGTGCCGAGTACAACCTCGGCTTGTTGCTCGCCGGTGGTCGGGTTGAATACGGCCCCACGCTCGGCGTTGGCGCCGGCCGTGGGCTCGCCGTTGATGAAGTGCAGAATCTCGCGCATATCGTAGGTCCTTTGAATCGTGTCCGGTGCGATGGAAATCAGGCCGCCGCGGCCAGCGCGAAGCCAGCGCGGCGCGCCGTATCGCGTAGATAACGATAGCTGCGCTCGGCCAGCGGCCAGGAGGGCGATACCGACGGGTCGGTTTCGGCTTCGGTGATCAGCCAGCCGTCGTAACCGGTGGCCGCCAGCCGCGTCAGGATTGCGTCGAAATCGAGGCTACCGTCGCCGGGGATGGCGAATACGCCATCGACCACGGCATTCAGGAAACTGGCGTTGCGATTATGCGAGCGCTCGACCACGGCCTGGCGTACGTCCTTGCAGTGCGCATGCACGACGCGCTCGCCCCAGCGATCGAGCCAGTCGAGCGGGTCGCCGTCGGCGAACGCACAGTGGCCGGCATCGAACAGCAGCCCGACGTTGTCGCCCGTTTCGTCCATGAGCCGGGCAACGTCATCGGTGGACTGAATCGCGGTGCCCATGTGGTGGTGATAGGCCATGCGAATGCCCTCGCCGGCCAGATAATCGGCGATCGCATCGAGCCGCGGCGCCAGCCGCTGCCAGTCGGATTCGGTCAGTCGCGGCCGACGCGAAACCGGCATCGAGCGATCGAGATGCACACAGCGCGCGGTCTCGCAGAACACCATCGCGCTCACGCCGGCGGCCTTCATCAGGGCAAGATGCCCCTGCATGGCCTCGATTTCGTCGTTGACGTCGCGGGCCAGCAGGTTCGACGAATACCAGCCCGAGGCCAGCGCCAGGTCTTCGTGGGCGAGCAGCGGGCCGAGTTCGTCGAACGTGGTCGGGAACTTGCGGCCCATCTCCACACCCTCGTAGCCGGCCCGTTTGGCCTCGGCCAGACACTGGGTGAGCGGCGTTTCGTCGCCGAGCAGCGGCAGGTCGTCGTTGGTCCAGAGCAGCGGGTTCACACCCAGTCGAACGGTCATCATTGCATCTCCTTTGCGCGACGGCTCAGCGCTGACGCTGCTTGTTGTTGTCGTAGCCCGCGCGGCGCTCGAGCACGGCCTCGCGGCTGGATACCTCGGCCACCGGCACGTCCCACCAGGTGCCGCCCTCGGCGGTCGCCTTGTCCGCATCGGTCTTGAGTGCGATCAGGTACGTCTTGTCGGCGGCCCGGGCGCGCTCCAGCGCAGCTTCGAGCCCGCCGATGCCATCGACCCATTCCGCCTCGCAGCCGAGTGCTCTGGCATGGGCGGCGAAATCGATCTCCGGCGCGCCATCGGGCGCGGTGTGGCAGCCCTCGAACAGATTGTTGAATTCCACGCCCACGGTCGCGCCCTGCAACCGATGGATACAGCCGTAACCGCGATTATCAAGCAGCACGACGATCAGCTTGTGGCCGAGCATCACCGATGTCGCCAGCTCCGAATTGAGCATCAGATAGCTGCCGTCGCCGACCATTACGCAGACGTCGCGCTCGGGTGCCGCCATCTTCACGCCCATGCCGCCTGCGATTTCATAGCCCATGCAGGAAAAGCCGTATTCGACGTGATAGCTGCCCGGCCCGGTGGTCTGGTAAAGCTTGTGCAGCTCGCCCGGCAACCCGCCGGCGGCACAGACGACCGTGCCGTTCTCGCCGGCCGCGCGGTTGACCGCCCCCAGCACCTGGCTGTCGGCCGGCAGCACCCCGCCGTCGTCCGCGGTCACGCGTTCGACGACGGCGAGCCAGTCGCGACGCTCGTCGGCCAGCTTCCGCCGCCAGGCGGCATCCGATTGCCAATCGGCAAGTCCCGCTTCGAGTGCCGCGAGCGCGACGGCGGCGTCGCCCACCAGCGACTGGCCGCCGTGCTTGGCCGCATCGAATCGGGCCACATTGATACCGAGCAGCGCGGGGCCGTGATCCATGTAAAGAGCGCGCGAGCCGGTGGTGAAATCCTGCAGTCGCGTGCCGAGCGCGACGATGACGTCGGCTTGTTCGGCCAGCGCGTTGGCGGCGGTCGAACCGGTCACGCCGATCGCGCCGACGTTGTTCGGGTGATCGGCGCGCAGGCTGCCCTTGCCGGCCTGGGTTTCGGCCACCGGGATACCGTGGCGCTCGGCGAAAGCGGCGAGCCGGTCGCAGGCATCCGCGGAATACAGCACGCCCCCGCCGGCAATGAGCAGCGGCCGTGCGGCGCTCTTGAGGGTTTCGACGGCAGCGGCGAGCTCGGCCTCATCGAGTCCCGGGCGGCGAATCCGATGCACGCGCTCGTCGAAGAATGCGGCCGGGAAATCGTAGGCCTCGGCCTGAACGTCCTGCGGCAGCGCCAGCGTGGCCGGGCCGCAATCGATCGGATCGAGCAGCGTATCGATCGCTGCCGGCAGGCTGGTCAGCAATTGCTCCGGCCGCGTGATGCGGTCGAAATAGCGCGAGACCGGCACAAACGCATCATTGACCGTGGTCGACGGCGCGCCGTAGTGCTCGACCTGTTGCAGCACCGGATCTGGCCTGCGGGTGGCAAACGTATCGCCCGGCAGCAACAGCACCGGCAGCCGGTTGGCGTGCGCCAGGCCGGCGGCGGTGACCATATTGAGCGCGCCCGGACCGATGGAGGTGGTGCAGGCCATCATGCGCCGGCGCCGATGCTGTTTGGCGAAGGCAACGGCGGCATGCGTCATGCCCTGCTCGTTATGGGCGCGCCAGGTCGGGAATGTCTCGCGCTCGGCATAGAGCGCCTCGCCCATGCCGGCCACATTGCCGTGGCCGAAGATGGCGAAGCAGCCTTCGAACAGGCGCTCGTGCCAGCCGTCGATCTCGATGCGCTGCGCCGCGAGATACCGGACGAGCGCCTGCGCCATGGTCAGGCGAATGGTGTTCGGTCGGCTCATGCGAAAGCTCCTGCGGAACGTGGGTTGTCCGTTTCGCCGGCGGCATCGCGCCAGGTGGTGATCAGCTCGGCATAGTTGTCCGACACGGCGGCGACGAATCCCTCGTCGTCGAGCTCGCCGGCCAGCCACTCGCGTGCCGGCCCGGCAAACAGCGTTCGCCCGATCGTGAACCCGCGACAGATTTCGGACGCGCTGGCCTCGCGGAAGCCGGCCTTGACGTCTTCCATGGGCGCGTCGAGACCCAGGAGAACCACGCCACGACAATGATCGTCGTGGCGCTCGATCACACCGCGCACGGCCCGCCAGGCAGCCGCACTCATCGGCGGCAGCTTCCACCAGTCGGGCCGGATGCCCAGGTGATAGAACCGCTGCAGGCTGCGCGCGACAGTGGCGTCGTCGGCGGCCATATCCTTGGGCGGAATCACTTCGACCAGCAGTTCGTGGCCGGTGACGCGGCGGGCTTCGTCGAGCTGGCGGAGCTTGTCTTCCTGCTCCAGGCGCAGCCCGATTTCGTCGTCCGGGTGATAGAACACGAGACACTTGATGATGTGCTCGGCCGGCCAGCTGATGAGCTGGCTGCCGATATCGTCGCCGTGCTGGAACCGCAGCGGACGCGAGCCGGGTTCTTCCACCGGTCGGCCAATCCACCAGTCGCGGCCGGTCATGGCGTTGAGCGCGTCCTGACCGATGACGTCGTCGCAGAGCACCGCCGGCGTGCCGGAAACACCCGCTTTTGCAAGGCCTTGTTCGGCCGCGGCCACCAGCAGCTCCTTGAGCGGCGACAGACGGGCCGCGTCCACGCCCAGCTCACCGACCATGTCGAACAGCTGCAGGCGATGATCGAAGGCCAGGCCATAGATCGGCCCCCATTCGGCCGGGTGGCGCGTGGTCTTGGCGTGCAGATCGTTGAGGCGCTCGTCGCGATCCGGGCGCGGGACGTCGCCCCGGGGGGCCAGATAATCAAACAGCTCGGCTTCGGTCGGCATCGCCGGCGCACAGCCGTGGCGGGACACCACGAGCGCGCCGCAGGCATTGGCATAGGTCGCGCACGTCTCCCACGACTCGCCGCGCAGATAGCCCCGCAGGAAACCGGAGATGAACGCATCGCCCGCGCCCAGCACGTTGAGCACCTCGACCTTCACACCTTCGACCAGCACACCGTCGTGCACCGAATCGCCCACCGGGCCTTCGAAGATCGTGCAGCCCAACGCGCCGAGCTTGCAGACCAGGACGGCGTCGGTGAGCTCGCGCACCTTTTGCAGGGCGGCGATGGTATCGGTGGTGCCGCCGGCGATATGGAATTCCTCCTCTGTACCCACGATGAGATCGAAATCGCCGATCCAGCGCTGCAGATGGGCCGTGGTTTCGGCATCGTCGACATAGCGGGTTTCACCGTCGCCGAGCTCGGCCAGCCCCCAGAGTACCGGGCGATAGTCGATATCCAGAATGCGCTTGAGCCCATGTTTCTCCGCCGCATCGAGCGCGGCGCGGCAGGCGCCCTGGGTGGTCTCGGTCGACAGATGGGTACCCGTGATCGCCAGGGCGCGGCTGCTAGCGATCCACTCGGCATCGACATCCTCGGCGGCAATCGCCATGTCCGCGCAATCCTTGCGGTAGAACAGCAGCGGGAAAGTATCGCGATCCTTGATCGCGAGAATGGCCAGCGCGGTAAAGCGATTCTTGTCCACCGGCATGTGCGAGGTATCGACCCCGGCACGCTGGAATTCCTCGACCACGAAGTTGCCGAACTGTTCGTTACCCACCCGGGTCAGCATGGCCGACTTCAGCCCGAGCCGCGCACTGCCATAGGCACAGTTGCCCGAGCTGCCGCCGAGATACTTGGCAAAGCTGGAGACATCCTCCAACCGAGCCCCAATCTGCTGGGCATAGAGATCGACCGCGGCCCGACCGAGGCAGATGACGTCGAGTGGCTTGTGGTTCATCGGCTTCTCCGAAATCCGGGAACGAGTATTTCAGAGCGTTCCTGAGTGGACTATTTATTCTAAATTCTGCCGAGATGGAATCCCGTTTTCAATGGTTTTGCGACTAAAGTCGGCGCTTTAACCTGCTGCCAAGCGATCATCGGGCCTATCGCCCAAAAAGCGTCCGCAAATGAACGCTGATAAACGCAAACAAAAACAACGCAGCAAAGGTCGATGACGCCTTTCGCGTTCGGCGCATGTCCACGTGGACGGGATAACCCGGCACGCTGGAAATTCGCGGGCGCTCATGGCCAGGCTGCCGGGCGCGCAATCAGCCATACAACATCGGCTTGGGGCCCAGTTCGATCGGGATCGTCTCGCCGCCCTCCTGCGCCTTTACACCCGCCTCGCAGCAGACCGCCGCGGCATAGCCATCCCAGGCACTCGGACCGTCCGGGGCCTCGCCGGCGCGCAGACGATTCACCCAGCCCTGGAACTCGGTATCGAAGGCCGCCGCGAAGCGCTGTTCGAAACCGGGCGTTACTTCCCCGCCCCAGCGGCCCGCCGAGCGGACGTACGCACCCTCGTCGTTACCGATATCGACGATGCCGCGCTCGAATACGGCCTCGGTGTGCACCTGGTAGCCGAACAACGCGTTGACGAAGATCTCGACATCGACCAGAACGCCCGACTCGGTACGCATGAGTATTTGCTGCGGATCCGATAGACGGCCGTTTGCGCTGGAAGTCGCCCGGCCCTTGCGTACCGAGATCTCGGTGATCTCTTCGCCGGTGAAATAACGCACACCGTCGATTTCATGGACCACCGAGTCGTAGATCATCAATGCGTCGGTGAAATTCGGCGGCGGGTCGGGATTGCGATGCCGGCAATGCAGCATGAGCGGCGTACCGAGCGAGCCGTCTTCAAAGAACGCACGCAGGCGCTGGTACCCGCTATCGTAGCGGCGCATGAAACCGACCTGGATCAGACGATGGCCCAGCCCGGCCTCGGTCTCCACGATCGCGCGCGCGGTGGTGGCATCGGCCGTCAACGGCTTCTCGCAGAATACCGGCAATCGCTTGCCGAGCGCGTCCATAAGCACGTCGTAGTGCAGCATGCCGGGCGTGGTGAGCACGAAGGCGTCGTACTCGCCGCTGGCAAGCGCAGCGTGCGGATCGTCCCAGATTTTCGCGTGGTCGCCAGCCAGGGCCGCCGCCGTGTTTGCGCGCTCGGCGTCGATATCGACCACGCCGGTGACATCCGCGCCGGCGATGCGATGGGTGAGGCGCTTGATATGGTCGGTGCCCATACGGCCGGTGCCGATGACGGCGATGCGCAGATTGTTTGCCATGAGGCGTCTCCTGAAGTTCCGTGGCGCGCTAGCCGATCTCGCTCATTACCACGGTGCGCCCCTCGGCGAGCGACTGGGTCGCGGCCGCCGCCAGACGCAACGACTGATAGCCGTCTTCGTGAGTCGCCTTGGGCGCGCTGCCGGCGCTCCAGGCGTCGTACAGATCGCCCAGTTCGCGGCCGTAGGCGATGCCGTAGCGTTCAAGGAAGAAGTGCTTCGGCGGCTCATCGAGCTGGCCAGCCTTGCCGGTGTAGCGCAGTCGGGTTTCGGTTTCGTTGACCGCCTGCAGCATGCCGTCGCTGCCAAAGGCCTCGATGCGCTGGTCGTAGCCGTAGGCCGTGCGGCGCGAATTCTGGATATGACACAACCGGCCCGACTCGGTGCTCAGCACCACCATGGCGGTGTCGATATCGCCGGCCTCGCCGATCGCCGGATCGACCATTACGCTGCCGCTGGCGAACACCGAAACAATGGACTCGTCGAGCAACCAGCGCGCCACGTCGAAATCGTGAATCATCATGTCGAAGAACAGCCCGCCGGAACCCTTGATGTAATCGATGGGCGGCGGCGCCGGATCGCGGCTGATGATGGTCAGCGTCTCCAGCCGGCCGATCCGGCCAGCGTCCATCGCTTGCTTGAGTGCGGCGAACTGCGGATCGTGGCGTCGATTGAATCCGAGCGCACAGGCCACCGGATTCGCGTTGACGACGTCGACTGCGGCTTTCGTGCGCTCGATATCCAGCGCGATGGGTTTTTCGCAGAGTACGGCCTTGCCCGCCCTGGCGGCTCGCTCGAGAAATTCGGCGTGGGTCGCGGTCGACGAGGCGATGAGCACGGCGTCGATCTGCGCGTCGTCGAAGATCGCGTCCACATCCACGCTTTGTGCACCGTAGGCTTGGGCGAGCGCATCCGCGGCCTCGGCCCGGATATCCGACACGTAGACGAGTGCGATCCGGGGATCGCGGTCGGCCGCGGCGGCGTGCACCTGGGCGATTCGCCCGGCGCCGATGATGGCCAGGTTCATGATCCGGTCGGGCATTAATGTTTCTCCAGTTCAACAAGGCGGGACGTGGTCGCCGATTCGATGCAGGCGTCCAGCACCCGCATATTGGCGAGCACGTTTTCGGGTGCGTAATCGGGGACACGTGTGTGCAGCACACAATCGGCGAAGTGGGCAATGCCGTTGGGGTATTGAAACGACGTCACCCGTTCGATGCTTGTATGGCCCTCGGCATCCACAATCTCGACCGGGCCGTCGCCGTCGACCTGCGGCACGAAGGCCTTGTTCACGCGAATCGTGCCGGCCGTGCCATAAACCTCGTAGGCATGCCGGGCCACGGCATCCATGCCGCAGTCGAAGCCGGCCTTGGCGCCGTTGTCGTAACCGAGCACGGCCGCCGCGGACATCTCCGCGTTCCGGGGCCCGGCAAAACGCGCGATCGTCGCGACCCGGTCCGGCTCGCCGAGCAGGCTGCGGATCGCGTGGATGCAGTAGCAGCCGAGATCGTAGAGGCTGCCACCGCCGGTCTCGAACGTGCCGTGGCGAAAGTCCGATAGGCTCTTTTCCAGATTGAATGTGAAATTGACGTGCACGCCGCGAACCTCACCGATCGCGCCGTCCGCAATCAATTCCCGCACACGCGCGTGCTGGGCATGGAACGGGTACATCATGGCTTCCATATACACCACGCCGGCCGCCTCACAGGCCGCGATCGCCTCGGCGGTCTGGGTCGCGTTCAGCGCGGCGGGCTTCTCGCACAGCACATGCTTGCCGGCGCGCGCCGCCTTGATTGCCCATTCGGTGTGGCGATCGTTGGGCAGCGGCAAATACACCGCGTCTACCGCCGGATCCGCCAGCAGTTCGTCGTAATCGCCGTATCCGGTCTCGAAGCCGAAGTGCTCGACCAGTTCACCCGGCACACCGCTGCGGCTGGCGAGCGCATACGCGCGGCTGTTCTCGGCCGCCAGGATCGCCGGGATCGTGTGCTCGCGGGCAATTTCGGCCGCCCCGAGCACGCCCCAGTTGATCGAAGCTCGGCTCATGGCTGACTCCTCGGAAACGATGACGCCCGATCAGAACGGATCAGGCCAGGCTTGTATAGAATTTATTTTCTATTTTTATTTTTTACAAACCTATTGTTTTATACTTTAGTCGAGCCACGGCGCTCGCACCGCTCATCAGCACCGGCTTCGCCCTTTACGGGCGCCGTGAATTCACTATTTTCGGTCGTCGATACCTTGGGTCGGCCAAATCTTCGGACATGTTTCCCGAGCGCGATGCGCACCGTTCCAGATGAGAAAAGTTGGCCGGCGCGCAACGCCAGGATCAGCCGACTGGCGTTCAATCCCCTTGCAGCCATGGAATTTTCATTCTAATTTGCGCCAAAAGGCATTGGCCAAACAGATCACCGAGGAGATACGTGATGAAGATAGGAATGGTTACCGACAGCGTCGCGAACATGGAGACGGACGCAATGCTCGACTACTGCGCCGAGCTCGGTGTCGACGCGATCGAACTCTGCGTCGGCAACTGGGGCGCGGCGGCGCATATCGGCGACGTGGACGCCCTGCTGGGCGATGCTCGACAACAACGTGAACTGGCGGCAAAGATTCGCGATCGCGGCCTCGAGATCTCGGCGTTCAACGCCAACGGCAACCCGCTTCATCCCATCGACGGCGAGCGCCAATCACAGGTGGTACATAACGCGATCCGCCTGGCCGAAATATTCGAAGTGCCACGCATCGTACTGATGTCCGGTCTGCCCGCCGGCGCGCCAGGCGATACCATGCCGAACTGGGTGACGACCGCCTGGCCGCCGGAGACCCACGATGCCCTGCGCTATCAGTGGGAGGACGTGGCCATCCCCTATTGGCGCAAGCTGGCCGATTACGCGGAAGGGCGCGGCGTGAACCAGCTCTGCATCGAAGCGCACGGCGCCCAACTTGTGCACAACATGCCGACCTTCATGCAGCTGCGCGAGGCGGTCGGGCCGACCGTGGGCCTGAACTTCGATCCGAGCCACTTCATCTGGATGGGCGGCGACCCGATCGCAATGATCCGCCGCTACTCGGATTGCATCTACCACGTGCACGCCAAGGACACCTACATCGACCGCCGCAACCTGGCCGAGGCCACACGGCTGGATAATCGATCGATGGATCGGGTACTGGACCGCAGCTGGTCCTATGTCACGCTCGGCTACGGCCAGCCCGAGGACTGGTGGCGCGAATTCTGCTGGCAACTCCAGGCCCGTGGCTACTCGGACGGCGTGCTCTCGATCGAGCATGAGGATCAGAATCTGTCCTGCAACGAGGGCGTGCGGCGTTCGGTCGACCTGTTGCGACGCGTGATGCCCTATGAACAACCGGATTATCGGCTACCCGGCTGATTCAGCGCGCTCGGCAAATCCTGAAGCCCCGGGTCGCAAGCCGGGGCTTTTTCGGTTCGCCGGCCGCGTGATTTTCGGCTTGAACGGGCAGCGACAAACCGGCGCCACGAGTTTCCTTCGCCATACAGAACGCAACGGGTAACAAGACCTCTACAAAACCGTTCCTTTCTCCGGCAAGGCCGGATTCAGGGCTTACAACATAGCGCACCGCCGATAGGCCCGACGTCGGATTACGCGCTGCGCGCCAATCCAACCTGCTGCTAAGTCATTGTTTTTTTAATTTTTCAGGTGGGCAAGGGTTTGTTACGCTCTCGAAGCCGCTGCCCCCCAAAAAAAAACCGGCTGGCGAAGCCAGCCGGTTTGAACGCCGTCGAAGCAACCCGTCGGGGCCCGCTTTGGGTCCGGTACGGCGGTGGTTCGCGGCGACAGTACGGCCTATCGGCCGTAAGGCGCGATTCAGTTCAGGCGTCGATCGTCAGTCGCGGGCACGATGTAGCCGGCCGCGTGGGTACCACAGAATTCAGCCACCCGTTCCATGAAAGCGCCAACACGCGCCCAGACCGGATGTTCGCTCGTCCACTGACGATCAAGCTCGGCATCGCGGTCTTTGGCAAAGACGTTATCGATACTCATGTCGCTCATGTCCGCTCCTGCTCTTCGTCAGGCGTATCGGTTTCGTACGCCCACTACTTGACCAGCCACGCAAAGTCCGGATCGGTCGTGAATTTCCATTCGCGCTTCGGGCCGGCCATGACATTCAGGTAATAAAGGTCAAAGCCGTACGGCGCGCCGACCGGGTGGTACCCGCGTGGGACCAGTACACAACTACCGTCGCTGAATGCCATCGTCTCGTCTATTAAACGATCGTCGGTATAGATCCGCTGCAGCCCGAATCCCTGCGATGGGTTCAAGCGGTGGTAATAACTTTCCTCCAGGAAGGATTCGTGCGGAAGATTGTCTTCGTCGTGCTTGTGCGGCGGATAGCTCGACCAATTGCCGGCCGGCGTATAGACCTCGACCACCAACAGGCTGTCCGCGGGCTCGGTCTCGGGCAGGATGTCGTGAACATGGCGCACGTTGGCGCCCTCACCGCGCGTCGACTGTTTGACATGGCCGGGCTCGATCAGCCGTGGCGGGTGATTGCCCTGCCCCGGCGCGCCGCAGATGCCGAGCTCCACGTCCGTAAGCGCTACCACGCTGTAATCCATGTCGTTGGGCAGATAAACGGCATACGGCGCGACCTGCTCGAAAACGCTCATGCGCTCGCCGATCGCTTCAAAGGTCTGATCGCCGCAGCGCACGGTCGCCTTGCCCGACAGCAGTACGAGACACAGTTCGTGCTCGCCGCTGTTATCCGCGAACGATTCACCTTCGGCCATTTTGCGGTGACGAAAGCGGACGTATTCAAGCGGCTCGGGCGCATTGGCCGTGTCCAGCGTCTCGCCCGCGTCGACGGAGGGATTGAGCAACAGATCCATAACGACCTCGGGTTTGAACAAACGGTTCAGGAAGAATCGGTATAGAACATATTTTTTATTTTGATTTTAATCAAATAATCTGTTTCATACTTTCGTCGGTTGCGAGATCCGTTCGCCGTTCACCCGGGCCTGTCCGGGGCGCCGGGCGCCGTCCAGAGCCAACGTCGCCCACACGGCGATCACGGCCATGTTCGAGGAGCCGCGCGACAAACGCCTGCGACAGCCGCCACGCCAGGCCACGACAGCCGGTCACGATTTGAGCCGATAACCGGTCTTGAAGATCCAGGCCACGATGCCGATGCACACCGTCAGGAACAGGCCGATCATGAGCACGCTCAGGCTCACGCTCACGTCGGCGGTGTTGTAGAAACTCCAGCGAAAACCCGACACCAGATAGACCACCGGGTTGATCAACGTCACCTTCTGCCAGAACGGCGGCAGCATATCCAGCGAATAGAACGTGCCGCCCAGGAACGTCAATGGTGTAACGATCAGCAGCGGGATGACCGTCAGCTTTTCGAAATTATCCGCCCAGATGCCGATAATGAAGCCGAACAGGGCGAAGGTGATGGCGGTGAGCACGAGAAACACCACCATCCAGACCGGATGCGCGATGTGGATGTTCACGAACAGCGTGGATGTGGCCAGGATGATCAACCCGAGCATCGCCGACTTGGTGGCGGCCGCGCCGACGTAGCTGGTCACGATCTCCACGAACGACACCGGCGCCGAGAGCAACTCGTAGACCGTACCGATGAACTTCGGGAAATAGATCGCGAACGAGGCATTGGAGATGCCCTGGGTCATCAGCGACAGCATGATCAGGCCGGGCACAATGAACGCGCCGTAGGACACGCCCTGTACCTCGCTGATGCGCGAGCCGATCGCCGAGCCGAACACAACGAAATAAAGACAGGTCGAGATGATTGGTGAGATCACGCTCTGAAACAGCGTGCGGCCGGTTCGGGCCATCTCGGAAACATAGAGTGTCTGGATCGCGCGCCAGTTCATTGATCGCTCCCCACGAGATTGACGAAGATCTCTTCCAGCGAACTCTGCTGCGTGTCGACATCCATGAAGGCGACATCCGCGGCGTCCAGATCGCGAAACAGTTGTTTGACGCCGGTGGTGCCGGTCGCGGCGTTGTAGACATAAACCAGTTGCCGGCCGTCATCCGACAACCGCAGTTCATAGCCGTCCAGGGTCGACGGGACGCGATCGAGCGGATCGGCGAGCGTGATCGACAGTCTTTTCTCGCCGAGCTGATCCATCAGTGCGGCGGTTTCGTCCACGAGCCGGATCCGGCCGTCCTGGATTACGCCGATCCGGTCGGCCATCTGTTCCGCCTCTTCCAGGTAATGGGTCGTCAGCACGATGGTCACGCCCTGTTCGCGCAGGCCGCGCACCACGTTCCACATGCTGCGCCGGAGCTCGACATCCACGCCGGCGGTCGGCTCGTCCAGAAACAGTATCTCCGGCTCGTGCGCCAAGGCCTTGGCGATCATCACGCGCCGTTTCATGCCGCCGGACAGCTCGCGCGTGGCGTTACTACGCTTGTCCCAGAGCGACAGATCCTTGAGCACGCGCTCGATGTGGGCGTCGCTCTTCGGCTTGCCGAACAGCCCGCGCGAGAACGCCACCGTCGCCCGGACCTTAGAAAACGGCTCCACGGTCAACTCCTGCGGCACGAGCCCGATCTTCTGGCGCGCGGCGCGGAACTCCCGGATCACGTCGAAGCCGCTGACGCTGGCGCTGCCGCCGGTGGGATTGACGATGCCGCACAGAATATTGATCAGGGTGGTCTTGCCGGCGCCGTTCGGCCCGAGCAGCGCGAAGATCTCACCCCGCTCGATACTCAGGTCGACGTTGTCCAATGCCTTGAAGCCGGAGTCGTAGGTCTTGCTCAGACCCCGGATATCGATCACGGGCTGGGCCAATACTGCATCCTTCGCCGCAGCCGCGGCGGTTCGTCCAATCCGCCCAGTATGCCACTGCCACGACGCCGCGGAATCGCGCTATCTTCGAATCGGGACACCGATCGAGAAACGCCCGATGAGCGACAGGATCATTCCGTTCGACAGCCAGCGCCGACGCGAGTCCGGCCACGCCGAAGCGGTATCGGCGCCACGCCGCCGCCCGCCGGTGCCGCGCGTCCCGGATTTCGCGCGCGCCGACGCCACCTGGCTGCAGGCACGCGACATCGCGTTTCTGCTTGAGGCCGAAGGGCACGCACCAGCCGATGGCGGGCTGATCACCGAGGGCATTCCTCCTGCGCTGGAAGCTCTGCTCGAGCGTGACGGCGTAGTGGCCCGCGTGGCCGGCGATACCGGCGGCTGGCTCGATATCTCGCCGCATCTGTATTTCCACGTCATGCTGCGCCGCCTCCTGCCCACGCCGCGGACCTATCTGCAAAGACGCGTGCTCCGGTATCTCGCGAATCTGCTGAGCCTGTTCGTGCGCACGGACCGGCTGTATCGCATCCAGCCCGGCGAGGCGGAATCGTTCGAGTATCTGGTCGATCTGCTGGCCGAGGCCGCCGAGAGCGAGCACGAACGCCAGTTCCTCGTCCACGCCCATCTCGGCAACTATGCGCTATATCTGGCCGGGCTCGGCCGGCGCTGGATAGAGCACCGCCTGAAGTATGGCCGCAGCGCGCTCGGCCTCGATTATTACCAGGGCATGGGCCGCCGCGCGTATCGCCAGGCCGCCGATCATCGCCTGGCACGCGAACTGGAACTGCAGCCGGTGTTCGCGTATCTCGCACAGCAATTCGATCACTACGCCGATGCCCTGCTGCGTCTTGGCGCCGCGCGTGGCCCGCACATGGCCGACTAACCATGCACACCGCTGGCGGATGGCCCGCGCGCCGCTCAGGCGCGCGCGGCGACGCCCGGCTGGCGCTGCATGGCACAGTGCGGTATGCCGTCTTCGAGATATACGTCCGAGATAACCACGAATCCGAGCCGCTGATAGAAATCACGCAGATGCGCTTGCGCGCTCACGCTTACGGCGACATCGCCGCACAGCCAATAGGTTTCGAGCAGCCCCTCGTTCATCAGCCGATAGCCCAGGCCCCGGCCGCGAAACGCCGGCGCGATCAGCACCCGGCCGATGGCCGGGATCGCACCGGGCACGATGCGCAGATAGCCGGCCAGCGCGTTATCGATCCGCAGGCTGAAGTGCCGGGCCACGAGATCATGCGCGTCCGTTTCCTGATAGGCGCACGCCTGTTCGACCACGAACACCGCCTCACGCAGCACGACGATCTCGTGCCACGCGGTGGCCGGCATATCGCGCAGCCACTGGCCGCTGAAACGGGATTCGCTCATGCCATGAACCATGAAGGGGCCGCCAACGCGCATTATGCCTGCCCTGTGTACAGACTCCGCCTTATCACGGATGGGCGTCGCCGCCTGCGTATCCTAGCGTCGGGCTTCATTCATCGAGCTGAGAGTCCTCATGCTTCGAATCGCCCCGTTCAAATCCGATGCCGAACATGTCGTACCGCTGGAAGTCGACGGCAAAATCGGCGCGCAGGATTTTTCCAACGTTGTCGCCACCATAGAAAAACGCCTCGAACAGCACGACCGTCTGCGGCTGTATATCGAGATCCACTCGCTGGGCGGCATGGCAGCCTCGAGCGTGTTCAGCGAGTTGAAGGATGCAATCAAGCACTGGGATCGCTTCGACAAGCTGGCCGTGGTGACCGATATCGAAGGCGTGCGCACCGCCACCACCGTCATCGACAAGCTGGTGCCGAAGATCGAATGCAAGACCTATCGTTTCGACGAGCGCGAAACCGCGCGGCAGTGGGCCATCGACTGACGCGACCGCCCGGAATGGCGCTGCCGCGTGAGACGTCGCGTAGGTCGGCTTAGACCGCAGGCCGACACCGGCGGCTAGCAGACCCCAGGCTTTACGTATCGTCAATACAACCGGCGGCGTCTTTCCGCGCCGAGCGGGCATAAAAAAGGCCGCTCGACAGACAAGAGCGGCCAAGACCGATAGCCGGTCGCAGGAACGGGATATCTAGGCGGTCATCGTATGGCAGCGGTGCGCCGCGATGGGGTTATCCAGCCGGCCCACGAACTGCATATTGCCGGTGGGATCGGCCAGATCGAGCATCTGGCGGTTGTTGGCCAGTTGCAGCCGGTTCAGGCACGAGCGCGCGAAATCGGGCGCGAACAGATCATCGCGGGCGAATTTGTCGGCGTATTCGGGATGGGCGTCCTGATAGCGCACGATGCACGCGGCGACCTGCGCCCAGAACCGCGCCTGCGTGTAATCGCGTTCCACCGCCAGTATCGCCGCGATATAACGGAAGATCAGATCGAACAGATCGGTGAAGATCGACAGCGTCCGGAGCTGTTCGGGTACCGCCACCGCGATCCGTTGCACGTCGGCCGGCAGGTCGGCCTTCGGGTCGAGCACGGCGATCTCTTCGGCGATGTCTTTCATGAACACACGGTCGACCGTGTGTTCACGCAGCACCAGAATCAGGTTTTCGCCGTGCGGCATGAACACCAGGTCGTGGGCATAGAAACAGTGCAACAGCGGGGCCATGTAGGCATCGAGATAACGCCGCAGCCAGTCGTCGATGGACCGCCCGGAGGCGTCGATGAGCGCGCCGATGAGCGAGTTTCCCTCGTAATCGCGGTGCAGCAGTGCCGCCATCGTCATCAGCCGCTCGCCCTGGCCGAGGCGCGCGACCGGCGACTCCCGCCATAGCGCCGACAACATCTTGTTGGCGCCATCGGTCTTCGCCACGGCGGCCTCGAAATGCGGATGGCGATAACCCACCGCGGCGACCTCCCGCAGGATGGAAAATCCGGTCGAACGCAGGTCGCTGTCGTTGTCGATGAGGCTCGCCAGCCAGTCGCAGATTGCCGGCGTGCCGGCCATGTAGTCCGGCGACAGGCCACGCGCAAAACCCATGTTGAGGATCGACAGGCTGGTCTTGACGTAGCAGCGCGCGGGCGCGTCGTGGTTGAACAACGTACGAATCGACTGCTGCGCCTGGTAGGCATTGGGCGCAAAACCCAGATGCACGAGGTGGCGCGTGGCGATCTCGTCTGCGAAGGCGAACACCAGCTTGTTCTGCCACTGCCAGGGGTGGATCGGCATGAAATGATAATCCGCCGGATCGAGGTCCAGATCGATCAGCTGTTCGACAAACCGATGCCGGGTGGTCTCATCCAGTTCGCTGGCCAGATGCGATGCCACGCTGCGGTCGGCCGCGACGGCAAAGTGCGCCCGGCTGACGTGCGCCGCCACCCAGACCAGACGGATCGGGTGCGCGGCTTCCGGCGCATAGGCGGCAAAATCGTCACCGTCGAAGCCCATGCGACCGTTGTTGGCGACGAACGCCGGATGGCCTTCGGTCATCGCCGCTTCCACGGTCTGGAAATCGGCGACGGCGAGTTCGGCCGCCGAGTATTGCGCATTGGCGCGTTTGTAGGCGGCACTATAGCGGGTACTGGCGATTTCCTCGAGATAGAGCGCGAGCCGGTCGTCATTCAGACCAAGCCTATCGCGACATTCCACGAACAAGGCCCCGGCATCCAGCGGCCGGGCCACGCCGTCGACTTCACGCGTGATCGAGGCCGGTTCGACGTCCCAGTGATTGAGCAAAAAACGCCGGGCGGCAAAGCGATAACGTACACCCGGGGCGTCCGCCGCAATCTCGTAGCAGGCGGTCGCCGCTTCATCGGCCGGCGGGCCTTCCAGGGCCCGCGGCTCGAACAGCCCTTCGTGGGCGAACTCGCCGATAATCTTGGCGACCAGCGCGGCGTTGACCTCAGCCCAGCGGGCCGGCGAGAGATGCGCCACGCTGCGCAGCGTGGCCGTCAGACACTGACAACTCATGCGGGGGCCTCCTTTCGTGCGCACACGGCGCGTTGTGATGCGGTCAGACGATGCATGGCGCGGTCCCGGTCGCGTGCGGTACAGGTCGCCAGCCAGGCCGTTTTGTCTGGCAGGCGAAGCCGGCGGTGGTAGACAAACCCGGCGCGTTGGTTGAGCACATGGATGCCGCGGTTGGTGACATCGGGCTCCACCACCAGTCGTTCGACGGCCGGTTGAGCGAACAGCGCATCAACCGTGAGCGCGAACACCGCCCAGGTGAACAGATGAATGGGCTGGCGCGGCGGGGCGATGAGGATATGCATCCCCACATCGCCCGGTTGGACGCTGTAATGCCGGCCGACCGGCTCCGCCGCCGGGTCGTAGACCTCGACCAGAAAGGCCGGCCGGCCTGCGTGCCGGCCGATCAGCGCGGTATGGGTAGCAGAGGATTCGATGGCGCTGAAATAATCGACCGTCGCGGCCGCCGAATGATGGGTCATACCCCAGAAACGGGCGTGCTCGCTGGTCAGCCAGCGATGCGCGCAGCCGGCATGGCGCCCGATCTCGAACGGCGCCAGGGCCAGCCTGCCCATACCGGGCACGCAACGGCCGTATTCGCTGAAGTCGAGCATTACGGTGTCTCCCGATCGCTTTCGACATGAGGCGCGCCCGCCTCGACCGAAGCCCACCGGCGGGCATCGAAATTCTGGAACGCGATGCGGCGTTCGATGGCATAGACCTCGCGGCCCACGAGCTGGCGCAGGATCACCGCGTTGCGATAACAGGCCATACCCAGATCCGAGGCGGTGAAACCATGGCTGTGCAGCTCGGCGTTCTGCACGAAGATCCGATCGCCGGCGGCATCGATCGCGTAATCGCGGCTGACCCTAAAACGCCCCTGCCCGTCCCAGCGTATGCGATCGGCGATGGCCTCCAGATAGCCCGGCACGCGATGACTGAAACCGGTAGCCAGAATCAGCGCCTGGGTGCGGTGACGAAACCGCAGGCCCTGTTCTGCCTGGAGCAGATCCAGGACGTACTCGTTGCGCGCGGCATCGCGGGTGACCGCAAGCAGCGTGGTATTGGCCTGCATGCCGACATTGGCGCTGCCGTGCAGGTCCTTTTCGTACAGCCGTTCGTAGATGGCATCCGACAGGTCGCGGTCGATCCCCTTGTAGAGCGGTTTCTGGGCCTGACCGAGACGATGACGCGTGTGCTCCGGCAGGCCGTGAAAGTAATCGATGTATTCCGGCGAGGTCAGCTCCAGCGTGAGCTTGTCGTAGGCCATCGCGAAAAACCGGGACGAACGGGTGAACCAGTCCAGGCGCTGGCCCGACCCCGCCGACGCCAACCGCTCGTGAAAGACCTCGGCCGCGCTTTGCCCGGAACCGATGAGCGTGACGCTGGCCTTGTCGGCCAGGGCCTCGCGATGCGCCAGATAATCGGCGGCATGACAAACCGGGCCGTCGAGTCCATCGCAGCCGGCCGGCCAATACCGTGCCGGGCCGGTTCCGAGCACCAGACGCCGCGCACGCCGGACGGTCGGTTCGCCGGTTGCGGGGCGGACCGCGATGACCCGATAGCAACCGACGGCCTCGTCGTAGTCGATCTGTTCCACCCGCTGCTCGAATACCAGATTCGACAACTGCCCGGCCACCCAGCGGCAGTACTGGGTGTATTCCGCGCGCAGCATGAAAAAACTCTCGCGGATGTAAAAGGCATAAATCCGGCCGCTGGCCTTGAGGTAATTGAGAAAACTGTAGCGGCTGGTCGGGTCGGCCAGGGTCACCAGATCGGCCAGGAACGGCGTCTGCATTGTCGCGCAGTCGAGTAGCAGGCCTGGGTGCCAGTCGAAGCGTTCGTTCTCGTCGAGAAAGACGGCATCGAGCGCATCGATTGGCTGGCAAAGCGCGGCCAGACCGAGATTGAACGGGCCGATGCCGATCCCGATGACGTCGTGGACATGCGTAGCGCTGTCGTGCTCAACCATGACGACGCACCACGCGTTCGTTGCATTCGCGCTTCGCCGCGCCTGCCACCTGGTCTACCGCGCGGCGAGCCAGCGCCAGCCGCTGGCCGGTGGTGACAATCAGCCCGAGCAATTCCGCCATGTCCGCGGCTGTGGTCTGGGCGTTCATCAGGGTGAACTTGAGATAGCGCCGGCCGCCGACCCGGGTGGCGGCGATCATGGCTTCGCCGTGGGCGGCCAACTCGGCGCGGATCGCATCGTTCAGACCATCGAGCTCGTTCGCCGGCAAGGCCAGACTCGGCCGGAAACGGAACACGAGCGCCCCGAGTTCGGGCTCGTTGAGCAGTTCGAAGCGGGGCTCGGCAAGCATCAGGCGATACGTCGCGCGGGCCAGCTCAAGGCCGGCATCGAACAACTCCCCGATCGCCCGTGGCCCGACCGTACGCAGGCTCACCCAGAGCTTGAGCGCATCGAAGCGGCGCGTGGTCTGCAGACTCTTGTTGACCTGGTCCGGCGTACCGCAGGCGGCGGCTTCCGCCGGGTTCAGGTAGTCCGCGTGATGGGTGACGTGCGCCAGCATGCCACCGTCGGCGACCAGCAAGGCGCTGCAGGCGACCGGCTGAAAGAACGATTTGTGGTAATCGACCGTGATCGAGTCCGCCGCGGCGAGCGCGCGGCAGCGATCGCCGCGGGTCGGCGACACCAGCAGGCCACAGCCATAGGCCGCATCGACGTGCAGCCAGATATCGTGCTCTCGCGCCACGACCGCGGCCGCCTCGACATCGTCCAGGCTGCCGAAGTCCGTGGTGCCGAAGGTGGCGACGATCGCGATCGGGATATCGCCGTGTGCCCTCGCCTCAGCCACGGCTTCGGCAAGTGCCGCGCCGTCCATACGCCAGGCCGCGTCCACCGGCACCGCCACGATCGCGTCGTGACCGAGCCCCAGCAGCGCGGCCGCCCTGGTGAGTGAGAAATGACTGATCTCGGAAACGAAGATCCGCCAGCGCGCGGCCGCCGCGGGCAACCCGTGGCGCTGAACCTGGCCGATGCCGTGCGCGCGGGCGGCGTGCTGTTCACGGGCCAGCAGCAGCGCCATCAGATTCGAGTGGGTGCCGCCGCTGGTGAACACGCCGTCGGCCGTAGCCGGCAGATACGCGCGGCGCGCCGTCCAGTCGATGAGTTTCTGCTCGATCAGCGTGGCGCCGGCGCTCTGATCCCAGGTATCGAGCGAGGCGTTGATACCGCCGGCGATAATCTCGGCGGCCACCGCACTGGTCAGCACCGGGCAATTCAGGTGCGCCACGTAGCGCGGGTGATGAAAATAAACAGCGTGCCGGAAATACAGCGACTGCAGCTCCGTCAGCGTCGCCGTGAATCCGGCCGGGGCTTCGCGGTCCAGATCGATCGCGTCGATCGGGCCGCGAATAGCGTCGGCTCGAACGCCGTCGAACACCCGGTGGGCACGATCCAGTGCGCCAATCGTGGCTTCGATCGCCTGCTCGCCCTGGGCCCGAAAATCGGCCAGACTGCTGCGCCCGATCAGCGCCGCGCTGAGATTGCCATCCGCCCCGGTGCCGATCGCACGATCCGCAGGTTGCGTGGACATGAAAGTGATTCCTTGTCGATGATTCGATGCCGCGAACGCCGCGGCCACGCCCCTCGTGGCAAACAACCGGACGGGCCGACGCATGCCAGCCCGTCCGGCACGTCAGAATCGGTAGTCCACCGTGGCCGTGACGTTGCGCTCTTCCCCGTAGTAGCAGCTCTGGGTGCCGAAGCAGGAGGCCACGTATTTCTTGTCGAACAGGTTGTTCGCATTCACCCGCAGACTCACGCCCTCTAGCGCCGAACTCCACGCGCCGAGATCGGCCTTGACCATGGCATCGGCCACGGCATAGTCCGGCACTTTCAGCCGATTGCGGCCATCGGCCACGGCATAGTCCGGCACTTTCAGCCGATTGCGGCCATCGGCGTAACTCTTGCCGACGTAGTGCCCGCCCAGACCAGCGCTGATGCGTTTGGGAAAGTCGTAGGTTGCCCACAGCGAGGCGAGCTGGTTGGGCGTGCGGGCTGGGGTATCACCCTTGTGAGCGGTGACCGAGCCGGAAGCGACATCGTTCTGGTATTCGACGTCCTGATAGCTGTAGCCCGCGATGACGTGCAGGTTATCGGTGATGTCGCCCTTGGCCGCGAACTCAATCCCGCGGGACTGGATGTCACCCACGCTGGCAAACGTGATCGGCGTCACGGCCGTGCGCTGCTGCACGTTCTTCTGGGTCAGGTCGTAAAGAGCCAGGGTGAACAGCGCGTTGATTCCCCGCGGCTGATACTTCACGCCGATTTCGTACTGATTGCTCTGCGTCGGCTCGGCAATCTGGCCGTTGGCCGCGCTGTAGGCCGTGGGGTTGAACGCTTCGCTGTAGGAGAAATACGGCGAGATCCCGTATTGCGACTCGTACAGCACGGCGATGCGGCCGGTGAAGGCATCGTCGCTGCGCTGTGCGGTGGCGCCGTCGGCCGTGCTCAGATCCTGGTATTCGCGCCGCAGGTGATCCTCGCGGCCCGACAGCAGCACATGCAACCGCTTGTAGCTCATCTGATCCTGGATATAGCCGCCAAACTGCTTGAGCTTGCGGTTGGCGTTGGCGGTCTCGACGATCGGGCGCACCAGCGGATCGTCGTGATAGTTCGGATCGAACGGGTCCAACGGTTTGACGCCGGTCGGCACGCTCGACGACGCGTCGTACGGGATGCCGTAGTCGTGCACCCGGTTGAAGCGCTGCTGATAGTCGACGCCGACCAGCATCTCGTGCTCGATCGCGCCGGTGGCGAAATCGAACTGCACGTTGTTATCGGTGGAGAACGCCTTCAGGTGTTCCTGGGCCCCGGTGTAGTAGCGCGTGAGGTTCGCACCGTTACCGGTGAAGCCGTATTGATAGACCTGCGCCAGATCGGTTTCCAGATCGGAATAGCGCGCGGTCGAGCGCAACCGAACGTGGTCGTTGACGTGGTGCGTGAGCGCATAAGTGAACATGCGCTGTTGGCGATCGAACTTCTCATGACCCGCATCGGTATCGACCCAGGACGGCGACACGGTGCCGCCGTAGGCATTGCCGTTCACACTCAGGTCGTACGGCACCGAGCCGTGAAAACCGGCGGCCGGATCGTGCTGGATATAGGCCTGCAACAGCAGATCGGTGTCGTCGGACAGATTGAGATCGACCTCGGGCATGATCGCGTAGCGCTCGCTCTTGACCACGTCGTATTGCGTGTCGGACCTCTCGGCGTGACCGACGATGCGATAACTGCCCCAGGATTTTTTCGGCAAGGCGCCGGTGAAGTCGAAGCCGCCGCCATAGGTATCGAAGCTGCCGCCATAGAACTGCAGATGACGCTCGGTCTTGGCCTGCGGTCGCTTGGTCACGTAATTGACCAGCCCACCCGGCTGCGCCCGCCCGTACAGCACCGAGCTCGGGCCCTTGACCACATCGATGCGCTCGAGCATGAACGGGTCGATCTGGAAGTTGGAATACGCGCCCGGGTCGCTCATCAGGCGCATGCCGTCGAGGAAGGCGTTGTTCACGTCCCCGCCGGAAAACCCGCGCAGCTGGATCGCATCCTGGCGGGTCGAGGCCCCGGCGATGCCGGTGAAGACACCCGGGGTATATCGCAGCGCGTCGTTGACGTTCTTCGAGCCCTGATCGGAGATCTGCTGACGGGTGATGACATCGACCGTCTGCGGCGTTTCCAGCTGCGGGGTATCGGTCTTGGTCGCACCGCGCGTGGTGTGCGCCGTATAGCCCTTAGTCGGGCCTTCGGCGCCGCGGTAACGCCCCTCGACGCTGATCGTCTCAAGACGGGTCGAACCGGCCGCCGCCGGTGTCTTGCCGCCGTGTTCGCCGCGCGCGGCGCGCCCGGTCGCTGTTGTATCGCGTTCGCCGCTATCGGCCTGGTCCTTCGATGCCGCGGCGGCGGGCAGCAAGCCCAGCGCGCCACTAAGCGCGATCAGGCTGATCACTCGCCCGCCGCTTGCTACCCGACGCCATCCCTGTTGATTTTGCATGTCGCTGCTCGACCTCCCTGACCCATCGTGTTGTCGTCAATCGTGAGCCGGCACCATTCGGATCTACCGGCGGATTAATTGTAGTTACGACTCATTCGCATTTGCAACACCAATAACGTTACTCTCGCAACGAAGTCTTCACGCAGCGCAGGAATCGAGGCGCGAGCCCGCCGGACGACGGGCTCGGTCAGAGGCAGCGGCCCGCGGGCCGCGCCGGGTCAGGTCAGGGGCGGGTCAGGCGAACACTGCCACCGCTTGTCGGCCGACGAGCACGGGTTCGCGCCGACTGTTCCAGATCGTCATGTGCTGGGCCGAGTAGCCGTCGGCGATCTGCTCGGCGTACGATCGACACAGCCACCAGCCCTGCTCGGTCACCGGACGCTCGGTCAGCAGATCGAACTGCCAGGTGATGGTGCTGACCGGCGCCGGCTTGTGCATACAGGCCATGGCCGCCGGCGGCAACGCATCCGCGAGTGCCACGAGCCCGGTCAGTGAATCGCGCATCGCCGCGTCGCGATGGCGCAGCCAGGCACAGAATTGCGGCGTTTCGGCGCCACTGGCCGGGGTCGCGCCCGCGGCCCGGGCGCTATCGAAATGACGTGCGAAGTTCGGCCCGAGATTCCGACCTTCACTATCTTCGAAGAACAGGCCACCGTCGCGCGCATCGGCCACCGCCGGGGCGGCGACGTCGGCGTGCGCCAGGGCCGATTCACGCGCGGTGCCGAAGCCGAAGGTGGCACGCGCCGCCGCGTTATCGCCGCTGGTCATGTCGGCGGCGACAAAGGCCATGGACTTACCCTGGCGCAGGATATGCGGCTGGATGCGCACACTCGGCCCCGCCGGCCCGACGAAAGCGACCTGGGCGGACCGAAGCGGTGCCAGATCATCAACCGCTGCATCGACGGCGGCCAGGCAGAGCGCCGCCGATAACCCGCCATAGATCGCCCGCCCCTGCAGCCAATCGTCGGGAATGTCGATGTGCCAGGCATTGCCGGCGGGCTGAAGATGCGACAACAGAACAGAGAGCGGCGTGCGCCCCGAGGTATCGGTCATGATGCGGCTCGTTGGAAATTCCGCGTCAGGTTAGCGCAATACGCCGCCGTATTGTTGCGTGTGCACCGATGCCGCCGGCTCAGCCAGCAGACAGCGTGCGATGTCGTTCGGCGAGTCGAAGAGGTGATCGGGCTGGGCGTCGAGCAGTTCCTGCCGACCACCGTAGCCGTAGCTCACGGCGGCGGCCGGCACGCCGTTGTGGCGCGCACCGAGAACGTCGAAGCGGCGGTCGCCGATCATGAGCGTTTGTTCCGGGCGCAGGCCTTCCTCGCGCAGCACGTGCGCGATCAAAACCGATTTTTCGGTGCGCTTGCCATCGAGCTCGCTGCCATAGACCTTGCCGAAATAGCCGTCGAGGCCAAAATGCGCGACGATCTGCCGGGCATAGAACCAGGGCTTGGAGGTAGCCACGAACAATTGCCGGCCGCTGGCGCGAAGCTGCGCAAGCACGTCCACGATGCCGGAGTAGACGGTGTTTTCGTACATGCCGACATCGCCGAAGCGCACGCGATAATCCTCGACCGCGCGACCGGCCTCGGCATCCGACAGGCCATAATGTTCACAAAAGGCGGCCTTGAGCGGCGGCCCGATGAATCCCGCCAGATGACGCCGGTCGGCGACCTCGATGCCCTGGCACGACAACGCGTATTCGACACATCGCGTGATGCCTTCATAGGGATCGGTCAGGGTACCGTCGAGATCGAATAGCACGGTCGTATATCGCATGGCTGACCTGTCGAACCACCTGCCGGCGATCGTCTCGCCGTCGCCGGTCGTTGTGTCGTTGTCCTGTAACGCGTGCAAGCAAGAATCCGGCCGTTAGCGGCCAGCGCCGAATTCTCGATCACGCCCTGAGCTTATCCAAAAAGCGCGCCGGTTGACGACGAACGCTCGCCCGCGCTCACAGTTGCGCAGCCGCGTGACGCCCGGCACGGCGCCCCGAAAACAGGCAGCCGCCCAGAAACGTGCCCTCCAGTGCGTTGTAGCCATGATAGCCCCCGCCGCCGAAACCGGCGGCCTCGCCCACGCCGTACAGGCCGGGGACGGCCTGTCCGCGGTGATCGAGCACCCGGCCGTCGATGTCGGTATGCAGACCGCCGAGGGTCTTGCGCGTGAGTATGTGCAGGCGCACCGCGATCAGCGGCCCATGCGCGGGGTCGAGCAGTCGATGCGGCCGAGCCACGCGGAACAGGCGATCACCCCGATAACGACGCGCGCCATGAATCGCGGTGACCTGGGCGTCCTTGGCGAATGGGTTGGTCATCTGGCGATCGCGCGCGACGATCGTGGCCCGCAGCGCATCGGCATCGATGAGCGCGTTGCCCGCCACGCGGTTCATGCCGGCGGCCAGTGCCGCGACATCCGGGGCCACCACGAAATCCGCCCCTTGGCTCTTGAATGCCTCCACCGGCGGCGGCGCACCGCGCGACAACCGCGAGCGCAGCACCGCGCGCCACGATTGCGCGGTCATATCCGGATTCTGTTCCGAGCCCGACAAGGCGAACTCTTTCTCGATGATCGATTGATCGAGCACGAACCAGGAATAATCATGACCGGTGGCGAGGATCGCGCGCAGCGTGCTCAGCGTGTCGAAGCCCGGCAGACACGGCGCCGGCAGGCGTTGCCCGGTGGCATCGAGCCACAGCGAAGACGGCCCGGGAATGATGCGAATGCCGTGGGCCGGCCAGATCGGATTCCAGTTGGCCACGCCCTCGGTGTAATGCCACATGCGGTCGGCGTTGATGATGGCCGCCCCGGCATCGTCGGCGGCGATATCGAGCATCCGGCCATCGACATGGTGCGGCACCCCCGAGAGCATGTGTGCCGGCGGCGCGCCCAGGCGTGCCACCGGCCAGTTCGCGCGCACCTTGTCGTGATCGCCGCCGATGCCGCCCGCGGCGATGATGACGACTTCGGCTCTGCACTCGAACACATCCACCACATCGCGCGCCGACCGCTCGCCGCGCTCGACCGTGCTCGGCGCAAGCACCGCGCCGCTCGCCCCGTTCACCCGGCCGCCGGTGGTGAGCAGACGATCGACCCGGTGCCGACAATCGAGCGTAATGCGCCCGGCCTGCCTGTGCACCTGCAGGCGCCGCAGAAACGGGGCCAGCACGCCCGGGCCCGTGCCCCAGGTGATATGAAACCGCGGCACGGAATTGCCGTGGCCTTGTGCTGTGCCGCCGCCTCGCTCGGCCCAGCCGACCACCGGAAACCAGCGCATGCCCAGACCATACAGCCATTCGCGCATGCCACCGGCCGCGAATTCGAGGAACGCCTCGGCGGTCCGCCGCGGCCAGTAGTCCTCCGGCCGATCGAAGCCGGCCGAGCCGAGCCAGTCCTGCCAGGCCAGTTCGGCCGAATCGGTAATGCCCATGCGACGCTGCTCGGGCGTATCGACCAGAAACAGGCCGCCGAGCGACCAGTGGGCCTGGCCGCCGATCGAATTCGCGCCCTCCTGCTCGAGAATCCGCACCGAACGACCCGCATCGGCCAGTTCGACTGCGGCTACGAGCCCGGCAAGGCCCGCGCCGATGACCAGCGCATCGCTTCGATCTGTCATGGTCGGCTCCGAGGCACTGGGGCGGCCGCCCCAGTGCGCGATTCAATGATCGATGATGCTTCGAACATAATGCAGCGGGCGCATTGCGTCATTGATCCGCGCCCGGATCGAGCAGCCAGTCGGCGACACGCGTCCAGCTGCGCCGAGCCATCAACGCACCGCAGCCGGCATGCTTTGGATCGCCATGCGTCCATTCGCATGCCACCCGATCGCTGCCGACCATGGCCGCGAGCCGCTCGCCACAGACCGGCGAGCACACCGGATGATCGGCATCGGCGATGAACAGGATCGGCACGCGCACACCCGCCAGCCCGGCGCCCGGCCCGGCCATCGGCAGCCGGCCGGCGGCCAGTGTGTTGTCGGTCCAGAGATGATCGATGACATCGGCGACCACCCCACCGGGGTACGCCCGCGAGCGCAGGGCATCGTCGTCCGGTGGCTGGGCCGGGCCAAGCACCGCCTGGCGGGCGATCAACTGTAGCCAGCTCGGCACATGCAGCGCGGCAACCGGCAGGTGGCTGGCCCGCAGGCCGGTCAGACGTCGCCAGCGTCCGGCCCGCTGGCGCAGCCGGCCCCGGACCCGGCCGGCCGCCGGACACGCAGCGTAATCGATACAGGTATCGAGCAGCACCAGCCCGGCCAGGTCATCGGCCGGGCTGACCGCGGCATAGCACAGGGCCAGCAACCCGCCGAGCCGCCAGCCGTGCAGGGCCAGGCGTTGCCGCCCGCTGTGGAAGCGCACCCGGTTGAGCATTTCCGGCAACAACGCGGCGAAGTAGTCGCTAAGGTGGCGTCGATCATCGGCGCGCGTCGGCCAACCCCAGTCGATCATGTAGAGATCGAAACCGCGCGCCGAGAGATAGGCCACCAGGCTGTGCTGATTGCGCCGATCATAGATCTGGATATCGGCGGCCAGCGGCGGGATCAGCACCACCGGCGTTCGCGGCACCGGCCCGGCCTCGGGCGCGCCAGCCGGCGCGTAATAGCGCACGGACACGCCGGCACGACGGTGGATGATCTCGAATTCGGCCGAGCCCGGCATGGACCAGGACCGGCGACCGAGTCGGCGTCGAACCCTGCTGTTCATGGCATGGCGGCCCGGCTCCGGATAACGGGCACGGCGTCGCGCGATGGCAGGCACACAGGCATGGCGTCCGCCTCGTGGAATGAACTCTGTAATTGCATGATAGCCGACCCGCAGCGACGCTCGCCTGCGAGCCGTGCATGTTGAACTTCAACCCCAGGTATGTTCATCCTTTGGGCCACCAATCTCAATGGAGCGATCAATGGAATATCGCCAACTCGGCAATTCCGGTCTCAAGGTGTCCAAGCTGACACTGGGCACGATGACGTTCGGCGGCGAAGGCCACATGGCCAAGGTCGGCAACACGGACGTCTCCGGCGCCCGCACCATGGTCGACAAGGCATTGGATGCCGGGGTCAACTTCTTCGATACCGCCAACATGTATTCCGGCGGCGCGTCGGAGGAGATTCTGGGCAAGGCGCTGGGCGACAAGCGCAACGAAGTGCTCATTGCCACCAAGGTGCGTTTTCCGATGGGCGACGGCGTCAACGATCGCGGCCTGTCGCGCGTGCATATCCGCCAGCAGCTCGAGGCCAGCCTGAAGCGGCTGGGCACCGAGCACATCGACCTGCACCAGATGCACCAGTGGGACGGCATCACGCCGCTCGAGGAAACCCTCGAGACCTTCGATACGCTGGTACGCCAGGGCAAGATCCGCTACTACGGCATCTCGAACTTCTCCGCCTGGCACGCCATGAAAGTGCAGGCGATCTGCGAGCGCGAAGGCTTCATCAAGCCGATCAGCCAACAGATCCACTACACCGCCCAGGCGCGCGAGGCCGAATACGAACTGATGCCGGCGGCCGTGGATTCAGGCCTGGGCACCATGATCTGGAGCCCGCTGGCCGGTGGCCTGTTGTCGGGCAAGTACCGGCGCGATGCGGAAAAACCCGAAGGCACGCGGTTCTCCGAGGGCTGGGAAGAACCGCCGATCACGGATGAAACACGGCTGTTCGACATCATCGAAACGCTGGTCGAGATCGGCGACGCCCATGGCGTGTCCGCGGCCCAGGTCGCGCTGGCCTGGATCCTCACCCGGCCCGGCGTCACCACCGCCGTGATCGGCGCGCGCAAGGAACATCAGCTGGACGACAATCTGGCTGCCGCGAATCTCGAACTCAGCGACGCCGAGATCGCCCGGATCGAGAAAATCAGCCGCCCGGTCCTGTTGTATCCCTATTGGCACCAGCGCAAGACCGCCAGCGACCGGCTCGGCCCGGCCGACCAGGTGCTGCACGCCAACTTCGCCGACGACTGAGCGGCGGCACCGCTTGCCGACGCACAAGCCGTCGCTCCCCGCGACGGCTTTTTTTGCCGGGCGTCGACCCGGGGACCGATCAGAGCACCGGCCCGAGCATCGCCAGCGCATTGCGTCCCGCGCGCCGCGGCGCCGAGGTGTTGTCCAGTTCAGCTGGCGTGATCACGGCCGGCCTCGATGAAACGCACCGGGCGCGTACGGATTGCGGCGGTGACGAAGATGCCGACCACCGGCAATGCGAGCCACACCACCAGCCAGGCCACACGCGCCGCCGGATCGCGATAGGGCTTGAGCAGCACGGCGCGCGATCAGGGCAAGTTCGATTGCCAGGTGAATGATCAATGCCCACAAGGGCAGAATCCCGAGACCGGTCATGCAGCCTGCTCCCTCGGCCTCTATGCTGGTGCATCGGCGCTCCGCGATAGCGCGCAACGACTTCCCGCGTGACCCATGATCGACCTGCACACCCATTCCACGGCCTCGGACGGCCAGCTCGACCCGAGCGCGCTGGTGGCGCGGGCCGCATCGCGCGGCGTGCAACGCCTGGCGTTGACCGACCACGACACGACCGCCGGCGTCAACGAGGCGCGGCGAGCGGCGGCCGATCACGGCATCCAGCTGGTCGCCGGGGCGGAAATATCGGCGAGCTGGGAGCGGCGCACGCTGCACGTCGTCGGCCTGGGACTCGATATCGCGCAGCCGACGCTGGTCGCCGGACTGAGCCGCCAGCAAGCTGAACGCGATACACGCGCTGCGCTCATCAGCGAGCGGCTGGCACGCGTCGGCCTGGAAGACGGCTGCGCCCGTGCCCGCTCAGCCGCCGACGGCGGCCAGATCACGCGCTCGCATTTCGCCGATCTGCTGGTCGCCGACGGGCTCGTGCGCAATCGCCAGGATGCGTTCAAACGCTACCTGCGCCCCGGTCGGCCGGGCTATCGGCGCACCGAGTGGGCCGGGCTCGCCGACGTCATCGGCTGGATTCACGCGGCCGGCGGCACGGCAGTGCTCGCCCACCCGTTCGGCTACGGCTTTTCCGGCGCCTGGCGGCGGCACATGGTGGCGGCCTTCGCGGACGCCGGCGGCGACGCGATCGAGATCTGTACCGGCGTCAGCACGGTCGAGCAGGAAAGCCAGTCGGCTCGGGATGCGCGCCGACATGCCCTCGCCGGCTCGATCGGATCGGATTTTCATTCACCCGAGCAGTTCTGGCTGGATGTGGGCCGGGTCCGCCCCTTGCCGCCCCATGTGTCGCTGGCGCCACATGCGGCATGAGGGCGGCCGATTCCAGCCGCGCTTTCATCGCGTAATGGGCTATGGCTTCGACAGGACCGCGATTTTCTGGATGCCGGATGCCTGCAGTGCCGCCATCACCTTGCCGACCTTGCCATAGGCCACGTCCTTGTCGGCCTGCAGCTGGGCCGCGCGGTGGGGCGTTTTCTGATGAATCTGCGCCAGGCGCTGCTTGAGCTCGTCCAGCGAGACCTCGTTCTTGTCGATGAAATAATGGCCGTCGCTATCCACGCTCAGCACGATCGGTTGCTTGGCATCGGGCGGCGCCACGCTGTCTGTTTTCGGCAGGTTGACGTGTACGGCGGTGGTGACCGCCGATGCCGTGACGATGAACATCACCAGCAGCACGAGCATCACGTCGACCAGCGGCGTGACATTCATTTCGCTGAGGATTTCGTCGTCGTCTCCACCACCTGACATGGCCATGATTGCTACTCCGTAATCTTGAACAGGATGAACGGGGCCCACGCATCAAGCGGTGGCATGCGTTTTCTGGCCAACCGTCGCGGCGTCCTTGAGATCGCTCTGCCGGGTAATCTGCGCGCCGCCGGACTGAAACCCGCTCTGCTGGCATAGCGCGTAGAAATCGTGCGCGAAGTCGTTCATGGAATGCACACCGGCTTTCAGTCGGCGCACCAGGAAGTTGTAGATCAGCACCGCCGGTACCGCCACGGCAATACCCATGCCGGTGGCGATCAACGCATGACCGACCGGGCCGGCCACTGCCTGCAGACCGGTGGAGCCGGTTTGGCCGATACTCACCAACGCGCCCATGATGCCCCAGACCGTACCGAACAGGCCGATGAACGGGGCGGTGCTGCCAAAACTGGCCAGGACGGCGAGCCCGCCTTCGAGCGAACGCCGCTCGCGTTCGATCTGCTGTCGCAACGCGCGTTCGAGGCGCTCGCCGCGGTCGATCTGGTGCGCCAGGTCCCGGTTGCCGGGGGCGATGTCGCGCCCGGTGATCACGGCGAAGCCGGCCTTGGCGATATCGGCCATCGGGCCGATCGAATGATCCACGACCGACTCCCCCTGTTCGATACTGTCGGCGGACCAGAAATCCTTCTGGAAGCGCTTGTTCAGCGCCCCGGCGCGGCCGAACTGAACGAGTTTGATCACCAGCAGCGCCCAGGTAATGACCGACAGGACGATCAGGCACCATAGAACGGCCGGCACCACGAATGGCGTGAGGTTGCTGCTCAGCATAGTAGGTCTCTCTCCTTGAAAGTCATGCGATCGCCCGGTCAGTCCGGGAGATTGAACGATATGGTCTGCAGCGCGTAGCCGCGAATGGGCGTATCGCCCCGTTTGGCGGGTTTGAAGCGCCACTTCTTGACCGTATCCACCGCGGCCTGGTCGAGATCGCTGTAGCCGCTCGACTTGATCACCGTAACCTTGCCGGCCCGGCCATTCGGTTCGACCAGGATCTTTAGCTTCACGTCACCCTCCTCGTGGCGCCGCAGCGCCCGCGCCGGATAGTGCGGGGGCGGATTACCGAGGCTTTGCAGCCCGGACACGGCCGGCGTGATCTTGTTGGCGTTCGAACTCGCGTTCGGGCTCGGCTTCGGCGCGGGCTTGGGCGCGGGTTGCGGCTTGGGTGCCGGCTTGGGCTTCGGCTCGGGCTTGGGATGGGGTTTGGGCTTCGGTTTCGGTTTAGGCTTCGGTTTAGGCTTCGGTTTGGGCTTCGGCTTTGGCTTTGGCTTTGGCTTTGGTTCCGGTTTCGGCTTGGGCTTCTTCTTGGGCGGCATCACCGCGTGCGTATCGATCACCGGTACCTTCTTTACCGGCTGCGGTTTCGCCAGCGTCACCTCAATCGGCGGCGGGGTCTGCTGCCTCTTCATCGGTTTGGGCTGCTGGATCGGCGAGTGCTGATAAAGCTGCCACAGACCGAAATGCACCAGCGCCGAAAGCACGACGATGCCGGCGATTTCGAAAGTCGTCAGGCGCCCCGGTCGGGGTTTGATCGACTTGTTGCCGTGCTTATCGAAACCATCCGTCATCACGTGGCCGTCGTCTGTTGATCAATGACACCGGCATCGAACCGCTGGACGATGCACGAATATTCTGTACGCCGGGTTAGCAACATGCGTGCCAGACATTGCGCCGCGCGGTGCCAGCAGACGCCTGAATCTGCTGGCACGCCGCCCTGGCCGGGCAGTGCAATGCACAAACGCACGCTACCAATCCGTCCAGCTTGGCGGGCGTTCAATACAATATCTTTACGGACACGCAACCAAGCCATCGCCCGGTCTCGGTCGACAGGCTAGGATCACAGCGGGTGCGCATGCAGGCGGGCACGGCGGCGCGGGCCTGGCGTGAGCGAGGCGGGCCGTTCCGGCAGAAGACGAGGAAATGGTCGGGACAGCAGGATTCGAACCTGCGACCTTCTGCTCCCAAAGCAGACGCGCTACCAGGCTGCGCTATGCCCCGTTCCAAGTCGCCGAGTTTAACCCGTTGAAGCATCCGACACCATAATTTGCGATGCGCGAGCCGTCGTTGTCGCGCGTTCCCGGGAACGCGCCATGCGAGCCGCCGCTCCAGCGCCACCCACACGAACAACAATCCGTATAGCCCAACCCATCGCTGCATCGATTCGCGGCTGCGTCCCATTCGCATCTTGAGGATCTTTGCGCCCTGTGTCCATCCCCAGAGCCTCATCCGACGACGCGGCGACGGGTCAAGGCAACGGCAACCGTTCCGGCGCGCGGAATACGGCTTGCGATGGCACAGGCTCCGGGCAGCCGCGCGTCGACAGCGAATTGTCGGGGGATGCCGGCCGTGCGAAAATCTAGATGATTCAGTCCCTGCAGCAGCGCGCGTTCATGTCGGCTCAATTGATCGATGGCAAAAAACTCGCTTCGGCGTACCGCGCCGATGTCCGCAAGGCCGTCGAGACGCGCCGGGCCGCCGGGCAACGCGCACCCGGTCTGGCGGTGATTCTCGTCGGCGACGACGCGGCATCCCAGGTTTATGTCGGCAAGAAGACCAAGGCTTGCGAGAAGGCCGGGCTGGTTTCGCGCGCGGTGTACCCGAGTGCCGACATCAGCGAGGCGGAACTGCTCGGCCTGATCGATGACTTCAACAGCGACGACACTATCGACGGCATCCTGGTGCAGTTGCCGCTACCCGCGCATATCAACGCCAGCGCGGTGATCGAACGTATCCGCCCCGACAAGGACGTCGACGGTTTCCATCCGTACAACGTCGGCCGGCTGGCCCAGCGCGTGCCGCTTCTCAGGGCCTGTACGCCGCTGGGCATCATTCGCCTGCTTGAATCGATCGACGAACCCTTCCTCGGCCGCCAGGCGGTTGTGGTCGGTGCCTCCAACATCGTCGGGCGCCCCATGGCGCTTGAGTTTCTGCTCAAGGGGGCCACCACGACGGTCTGTCATCGCTTCACCCGCGACCTCGCCGACGAGGTCGGTCAGGCCGAGATTCTGGTCGTGGGTGTGGGCAAACCCGGGTTGGTCCAGGGCGAATGGATACGCGAAGGGGCAACCGTGATCGATGTCGGCATGAACCGGCTGGATTGCGGCAAGCTGGTGGGCGACGTGGCGTTCGAGACCGCCGCCGAACGGGCGGCCTGGATCACGCCGGTACCCGGTGGCGTCGGCCCCATGACCGTGGCCATGCTGGTTAGCAACACCCTGCGCGCAGCGGAAATGCGCGAAGCCGCCGAGGCCGATCAGGGCTGATCGGGTAACCTCCGGCAGCGACGCCTCAACCGCGCCGCCATTTGGTGCCCTCGGCCGAATCCTCGAGCACGATACCGGCCGCTGTCAGTTCGTCGCGAATCCGGTCGGCGGTGGCGAAATCCCGGGCCGCGCGCGCGTCGCGCCGCTGCGCGAGCATCGATTCAATGGTCTCGGCGCTCAGGCCGCTCTCGCCGACCCCGCCCGCCTGCAGATAGGCATCGGCGTCCTGTTGCAGCAGGCCGATCATGGCACCGAACTCGCGCAGTCCGGCCGCCAGCGCGGCCTGCCGGTCGCTGTCGTGTTCGCCCGCCCGGTTGGCCTCGCGCGCCATGTCGAACAGCACGGCGATGGCGGCCGGCGTATTCAGGTCATCATCCATCGCTTGCCGGAAGCGCGCCCGGTAATCGGCGTTGATTTCGGCAGTCGCGTCACCGTCAGCCGGCGCATCGCGTAGCGTCGTATACAGCCGGGCCAGCGCGGTCGCGGCGCTGTCCATGGCCTCGGCGTTGTAGGCCAGCGGGCTGCGATAATGCGTGGCCAGCACGAAATAACGGACCGACTCGGCGTCGTATTGCTCGAGCACGTCGCGCAGGGTCAGGAAATTGCCCAGCGACTTCGACATCTTTTCGTCGTCGACGGTCACGAAACCGTTGTGCATCCACAAACCGACGTAGCGCTGCCCCGTCGCCGCCTCGCTCTGGGCGATTTCGTTCTCGTGATGCGGAAACTGCAGGTCCAGGCCGCCGCCGTGGATATCGAACGAGTCGCCCAGGCAATGGGTGGACATGGCCGAGCATTCGATATGCCAGCCTGGGCGGCCCGCGCCCCACGGCGAATCCCAGGACGGCTCGCCCGGCTTGGCCGGCTTCCAGAGCACGAAATCGAGCGGGTCGTCCTTGGCCTCGTTCACCGCGATGCGGGCGCCCGAACGCAGCTCGTCCAGCCGGCGGCCGGACAACGCGCCATAACGCTCGAAGGTGGAGACGTCGTAGTACACCTCGCCGTTGTCGCCGACGTAGGCCGCGCCGCGCTCGATCAGCCGCTCGATCATGTCGATGATCGGCCCGATATGGTCGGTGGCCCGCGGTTCGACGTCGGGCGCGATCAGGCCGAGCGCGGCTTCGTCTTCGGCCAGCGCGGTTGCGAACCGTTCGGCCACCGCTTCGGGCGTGGTGCCGCTCTCGGCCGCGCGCCGGATGATCTTGTCGTCGATGTCGGTGACGTTGCGCACATAGCGCACATGCCAGCGCCGGGCCCGAAGATAGCGCACGAACATGTCGAACACGACCAGAAAACGGGCATGGCCGAGATGGCAATAATCGTAGACCGTAATACCGCAGACATAGAGCCGGACTTTTCCGGGCTCGAGGGTCTTCAGCGGCTCGCGCTGACGCGTCAGGCTGTTAAACAGTTGCAGCATGGGTCGTGCGGTTGGAATACGGTCGGCGCACAGTCTACCGCGTCGTCGCCGCGGCGTAATCGCGCCCGGGCCTTAAATGGATCGCCGACCTTCCTTGCGCGCTCACGGCCGCCGACGCTCAACGCCCGTCGAAGTGGTCCCAGCCGGCGCGCGACAGCGCTTGTGTATCCAGCACACGGCCGGTCGCGTCGGTCAGCCGCAGGCCGGTGGCGCGCTCGATGCGCCCGATGACGGTCAGCGGACAATTCAGCGCGGCCCGCGCCCGCTCGAGGTCGGCCGGGGCGAGAGTGAGGCAGAGTTCGTAATCGTCGCCCCCGGTGGCCTGCAATTGTCGACGCTGGCGGCTATCCACGACATGGCGGGTCAGCGCCGGCGACGCGGGCAGCGCGTCGACGTCGATACGTGCGCCGACATCGCTCGCGGCCAGGATATGGCCGAGATCCGCCAGCAGACCATCGGAGACATCGATCGCGGCATGGGCCAGGCCACGCAGGCGCATGCCGTCGCGCGGGGTCGGCCGGGTCAGGCGCGCGATCAGTGCCCGCGCGTCGGCGCCGGCCTGCGCGCGCCCGGGCCAGCAAGCCAGCCCGGCGGCCGCGTCGCCCAGCGTACCGGTCACCGCCACGAGATCGCCCACCCGGGCCGCATCCCGCCGCAGCGCACTGCCCTGCGGCAACGTGCCGAGCGCGGTGATGGCGACGGTCAGCGTCTCGCTTCGGGTGGTGTCGCCGCCCACGATGTCGATATCGCGGGCCCCGATCGCCTCCCGCGCACCGTCGATGAAGGCATGGCACCACGCCTGCCGCAACACGGGGGCCGCCAGCGCGACCGTCAGCCAGGCCGGATCCGCGCCCATGGCGGCGAGATCGCTCAGATTGACCGCCACGCTCTTGAAGCCGATATCGGCCGCGGGCGTATCGTGCGGGAAATGACGCCCGCCGATCAGGGTATCGGTGGTCACCACGAGCTCGTGGCCGGGCGGCGGCGCCAGGATGGCCGCATCGTCGCCAATGCCGAGCCGGGTATCGGCGCGGCGCGGGCGCAGGCGCTCGCGCAGCGCGCCAATCAGCTCGAACTCGCGCATGTCGCCGCCCGTTAGCGGCGCCGGCCTCTCGCCGCCTCCACCGGGCGCAGGTCGCGCGCGGTAGCATCGAGCACGCCGTTGACGAATCGATGGCCGTCGGTGGCACCGAAGATCTTGGCCAGATTGGTGGCCTCGTTGATCACCGCGGCGAACGGAATCTCCGGACACTCGCGCAGCTCGTAGGTCGCCAGCAGCAGGATCGCGTATTCCACCGGGTCGAGCTGGACGGCGGGCCGGCTCAGGTGCGTGTCGAACGCTTTTTCCAGTCCGGAGACGTCGTACACCACGCCGCGCAGCACCATTTCGAAATACTCGCGATCGAGATCGGCCAGACGACCCGCCCGGGCGAACTGTTCGATCAGCGCGGCAATCTCGGTGCCCGACATACGCCATTGATAGACCGCCTGAACCGCGGCCATGCGGGCCCGAATACGCCGCCCGCCCGGCATTTTCGGCGGCAGCTCCGGCAATTGATCGTCGTTGTGCTCGGGCTCGTTGTCGGCGGCGCCGGCGGCTTCGCCCAGCGACTGATCGCGAATCGGCATGGTGGGGTTACTCGTCCTCGACTTCGATCTGGCGCAGTACGTTGACCATTTCGATCACGGCACTTGCGGCTTCGGCGCCCTTGTTGTGGTCTTCATCGGGCTGGGCCCGGGCATCGGCCTGCTCGGCGTTGTCGGCGGTGATCACGCCGAAACCGACCGGAATGCCATATTCGAGCGCGGTAGCGGACAAGCCCTTGGCACACTCGCCGGCCACATAGTCGAAATGCGGCGTATCGCCGCGGATGACCGCGCCGAGCGCGATGATGCCGTCGTACTTGCCGGAATCGGCGAGCCGGTCCACGGCCAGCGGCAATTCGAACGCCCCGGGCACCTTGACCACGATGACGTCGTCGTCATCGACGCCGCAGTCGGTCAGGACGTCGATCGCACCTTCCAGCAGGCGATCGACGATATCGTCGTTCCAGCGGGTCGATACGATGGCGATCTTGACGCGCTCGCCGTCGAATTCTCCTTGGATGGTCTGCATGCTCGCTACTCTTCCGTTGGCTGCGCCGCATTATCGCACGAGCGCCCAGCTGTGTTGACGTTTCCTGCGGCGCCGCAACCGGCAGGCCGGGCCCCGGCAGACGCGCGGCGAGACGGGGCATGCCGGGCGCGCATTGCGCCACCGGCCGGGCCGGGAACGGCCATCGGCGCGGCGTCGTGGGCAACGGCCATGGATCGAAAGGAATGCGGCGCCTATTCGTGACCGGCAATGCGCGCGAGGTAGCGCGCGATGATATCGATCTCGATGTTGACGCGGTCGCCGATACGAGTGGCGCCCAATGAGGTGTGATGCATCGTGTGCGGGATAATGTTGACGCCGAAACGCCGGCCCGCCACTTCGTTGACGGTGAGGCTGATACCGTCCACCGCCACCGAGCCCTTGGGCGCGATGTAGTGCGCCAGATGCTTGGGCGCCGAGAACGTCAGCCGCCAGGAGCGGGCGTCGGCCACCATTTCCTCGAGCACGCCGATACCGTCGGCATGACCGGCGACCATGTGGCCGCCCAGTGGGTCGCCGGCCCGCAGCGGCGCTTCCAGATTCACCGACGAACCCACCGAACGCTCGCCGAACGTGGTCAGCGACAGGGTTTCCTTGGAGACGTCGGCCGCAAAGCGCGAGCCGTCGACCTCGGTCGCGGTCAGGCACACGCCGGATACGGCGATGCTGTCGCCGACGGCGATCGGGCCGAGATCGGTGTCGCCGATATCGATGGTCAGCCGGGTGTCGCCGTCCTGGGTCTGTTGATCGACGATCGTGCCGAGCCCTTTGACTATGCCTGTAAACATGCGGTCATTCCGATTGAGACAGCGCCGGCCGCGCCGTGATTTTCAGGTCTGTGCCCATCGGCTCGATATTGTCGAACACCAGGGCCTGGGCGTCGTCGAGGCCGACCGCACCGGACAGCGCCATCAGCGCGCGGCCGTTGGCCCCGATAAGCAGCGGCGCAACATAAATCACGAACTCGTCGACCAGCCCGGCCCGGGTGAGCGCACCGGCCAGTGTCGGCCCGGCCTCCACCAGCACGTCGTTGATCTCGCGCTCGCCGAGAATCGCCAGGATACGCGGTAAATCCAGCCCGCCGTCGCCGCGCGGCACGACCCTGACCTCCGCGCCCACGGCTTCCAGCGTCCGCCGGCGTTCGCTGTCCTCGCTGGCCGTGACCACCAGCGTGGCGCCATCGAGGCCCAGCATGCGCGCATCCGCGCGCATGGCCAGATCGCTGTCCAGCACCACGCGCAGCGGCGGCACCCAGTCGCCCGGCAATCGTACATTGAGCGACGGGTCGTCCGCGGCAAGCGTGCCGTGCCCGATCAGTACGGCGCCCGATTCCGCGCGCAGACGATGGACATCGTCGCGCGCGACCTCACCGGTGATCCATTGACTGCTCCCGTCGGCCGCCGCGGTACGCCCGTCCAGGCTCATCGCCAGCTTGATGCGTACGCGCGGGCGTCCCTGCGCCATCCGCAGATTGAAACCGGCATTGAGTGCGGCACAGGCCTCGGCCATGACCCCGGTGACGACCTCGATACCGGCAGCGCGCAGGGCCGCGATGCCCTGCCCGTTCACGGCCGGGTTCGGGTCCTGGGCGCCGATCACGACCCGGGCCACGCCGGCCTCGATCAGCGCCTTCGTGCAGGGCGGCGTGCGGCCGCTGTGACTGCAGGGTTCGAGGGTGACGTAGACGGTGGCCCCTTTCGGGTCGTTGCCGCGGGCGCGCACGTCGTCCAGCGCCTGCACCTCGGCATGGCCCTCACCGGCACGCTGGTGCCAACCCTCGCCGCGCACGACGTTACCCTGCGTAATCACGCAGCCCACCCGCGGGTTGGGCCGCGTCGTGTACCAGCCGCGGCGCGCGAGTTCCATCGCGCGCTGCATGAAAAAGGCGTGCAAAGGCTGGCGGCGCTCGATCGCGCTCATGACGAGTTCTTTCCAGCATCGATCAACGGCAGCTGGCCGCTATCCCGGCCCGGCGTGGATTCCAGCCGCTCGATTTCCTCGCGGAACGCCTGGACGTCCTCGAAACGACGATACACCGAGGCGAAACGCACGTAGGCCACCTGGTCGAGTTCGCGCAGTTCGTCCATCACCCATTCACCCAGCTTGCGCGAGGCCACATCCCGCTCGGGATCGGCGCGCAGGCGCTGCTGGATATGGCTGACGGCGGTATCCACCGCTTCCGGGCCGACCGGGCGCTTGTACAACGCCCGGGTGATGCCCCGGCGCAATTTGGCCACATCGAACGGCTCGGGTGTGCCGTCGTTCTTGACGATACGCGGCATCAGCAACTCGGCCGTTTCGAACGTGGTGAACCGGGTATGGCAGTTCGGACATTCGCGCCGACGCCGCACCTGACTGCCCTCGGCGGCCAGGCGGGAATCGACCACGCGGGTGGCGCGTTCGTCGCAGAAGGGGCACTGCACGATAAAAACCGGCCTCGCGCGGCGCCGGTATCAGGCCGCGCCGCGCGTAGCCGCGCGATACACCGGATAGCGCGAGCACAGTTCGGCCACCGCCGAACGGACCCGCGAAACTTGCGCATCGACATCGCCGCCGTCGGCGTGGGTGTCGAGCACGTCGCAGATCCAGGTTGCGACCTGGCGCATGTCGTCCACGTTGAAGCCGCGCGTCGTGGCCGCGGGCGTGCCGATACGCAGGCCGGAGGTCACAAACGGCGAGCGCGGATCGCCGGGCACGGCGTTCTTGTTGGCGGTGATATGCGCCCTGCCGAGCAGGGCCTCGGCATCCTTGCCGGTGATGTCCTGCTTGACCAGGCTCACCAGCATCAGATGGTTGTCGGTACCGCCCGAGACCACGTCGTAGCCGCGCTCGACGAATACATCGGCCATCGCGGTGGCATTGTCGACGATGCGCTGGGTATAGCTCTGGAAATCGGCGTCGAGCGCCTCCTTGAAGGCCACGGCCTTGGCCGCGATGACGTGCATGAGCGGGCCACCTTGCGTGCCCGGGAAAACGGCCGAGTTGAGCTTCTTGTACAGCTTCTCATCGCCGGCCGCGGACAGAATCAGGCCGCCCCGAGGGCCGCGCAGTGTCTTGTGCGTGGTGGTGGTGACCACATGCGCATGCGGCAACGGGCTCGGATAGATGCCGGTGGCGACCAGGCCGGCCACATGGGCCATGTCGACCAGCAACCAGGCATCGACGCTGTCGGCGATCCGGCGCATGCGCGCCCAGTCGATAGCGCGCGAATAGGCCGAGAACCCGCCGATGATCATCTTCGGCTTGTGTTCCTGTGCCAGGCGTTCGATTTCGTCGTAGTCGAGCCGGCCGGTCGCCTCGTCGAGACCGTACTGCACGGCGTTATAATTCTTGCCGGAGAAGTTGGGCGCGGCGCCATGGGTAAGATGGCCGCCGGCGTCCAGGCTCATGCCGAGGATGGTATCGCCCGGCTTGACCAGCGCCAGAAACACGGCGGCGTTGGCCTGGGCACCGGAATGCGGCTGCACGTTGGCGAAGTCGCAGTTGAACAGCTTACAGGCGCGCTCGATGGCCAGTTTTTCGGCCACATCGACGTATTCGCAGCCACCGTAGAAGCGCTTGCCCGGGTAGCCCTCGGCGTACTTGTTGGTCAGCTGCGAGCCCTGGGCTTCCATGACACGCGGACTGGTGTAGTTCTCCGACGCAATCAGCTCGATGTGGTCTTCCTGGCGCTGATCCTCGTCGGCGATGGCAGCCGCCAGTTCGGGATCGAATTCGGCAATACGCTGGTCGTCATGAAACATGTTGAAACTCCGCTCAGGCGAAAAACGAAAAAGATCACACGAACGCGCCGTAGCGGCGAGCGCGCGACAGGCTCGAAAGCCGTCTGCAATCCTGACAGTCTAGCTCAGCCCGCCGCTGTTCTTCAGGCGCCATCATTCGTGGCGCCAGCGCCAGCCTTTGCTTCGGCCGAGGAGGATTCCTGCTGGCGCAACCGGATGCCCAGCTCGCGCAGCTGCGCGGCGTCGGCCGTCCCCGGCGCGCCGGTCAGCAGGTCCGTCGCAGTCTGGGTCTTCGGGAAGGCAATGACTTCGCGAATCGAGTCCGCGCCGGCCATCAGCATCACCAGACGATCCAGGCCGAAAGCAATGCCGGCATGCGGCGGCGCACCGAACTTGAGCGCTTCCAGCAGGAAGCCGAATTTCTCTTCGGCCTCCTCGCGCGTGATGCCCAGCACGTCGAAGGCGGCCTGCTGCATTTCGGGCGAGTGGATACGCACCGATCCGCCGCCGATCTCCGAGCCGTTCAGGACCATGTCGTAAGCCTTGGCCATCGCCTGGTGGGGCGCCGCCTTGAGCGCTTCGGGGTCGTCGACCGCGGGGGCTGTGAACGGATGATGCGCGGCGTACCAGCGCTTGGTTGCCTCGTCGTATTCGAACATCGGCCAGTCGACCACCCACAGCGGGGCCCAGTCGCCCTGGACACGGCCCAGATCGTGGCCGAGCTTGACGCGCAGCGCGCCCAGCGCGTCGTTGACCACGCTCGTGGAATCCGCGCCGAAGAACAACAGATCGCCGTCGGCCGCACCCGTGCGCTCGACGATGCCGGCCACCGCGTCGTCCGACAGGAATTTAAGGATGGGCGAACTCATGCCCTCGCGGCCCTTGGCGACGTCGCTGATCTTGACGTAGGCCAGACCCTTGGCGCCGTAACGGCCGACGAAGTCGGTATAGCCGTCGATCTGCTTGCGGGTGAGGCTGGCGCCGCCCGGCACCCGCAGCACGGCCACGCGGCCGGTGTCGCTGTTGGCCGGGCCGGAGAACACCTTGAACTCCGCATCCGCAACCAGGTCGGCGATGTCGACCAGCTCCAGGTCGATGCGTAGATCCGGTTTATCGGAACCGAAGCGCCGCATGGCCTCTGCGTAGGGCATGCGCGGGAACGGGTCGGGCAGTTTCACCCCCAGCACGTCGTCGAACAGCTGGCGAATCATCTGTTCGTTGATGCCCATGATGTCGTCGGCATCGACGAACGAGGCCTCGATATCGATCTGGGTGAATTCGGGCTGGCGGTCGGCACGCAGATCCTCGTCGCGGAAGCAGCGCGCGATCTGGTAGTAGCGGTCCATGCCGGCGACCATGAGCAGCTGCTTGAACAGCTGCGGCGACTGCGGCAGCGCGAAGAAATGCCCCGGCTGGGTACGGCTCGGCACCAGATAGTCGCGCGCGCCTTCGGGCGTGGCGCGGGTCAGGATCGGGGTTTCGATATCGAGAAAGCCGAGATCGTCCAGCGCATGGCGCACGGCGCGGGTGACCTGCGCGCGCAGCTGCATGTGGCGCTGCATGCGCGGCTTGCGCAGCTCGACATAGCGATAACGCAGGCGCGCGGCGTCGCCGACCGTCTCGGTCTCGTCGAGCTGGAGCGGCGGCGTTTCGGAGGCGTTGAGGACTTCCAGCGCCGTGGTGTAGACCTCGATCTCGCCCGAGGCCAGATTCGCGTTGATCGTGCCTTCCGGGCGCGCCCGCACGCGGCCGGTCACCTTGATCACGTATTCGCTGCGCAGGCGCTCGGCGGCGGCGAAGGTTTCGGCCTCGTCGGGATCGAACACGACCTGGATCAGCCCGCTGCGATCGCGCAGATCCACGAAGATCACCCCGCCGTGGTCGCGGCGCCGGTGCACCCAGCCGCAGACGGTGATTTCGCTGTCAATCGCAGCGGCGGTGACTTCGCCGCTGTAGTGGGATCGCATCATGGCGCGCGCCTCAAGCCTCGCAAAAGAGCGCGAGTCTACCAAGAGCCCGGCCCCGGCCGGTAGCCCGGCGTAAATAATTCGGGTCGAGCCGCGCACTTGGCGGGCGCGGCTCGACCCCAGCATCAATCGCTACCCGCGCTCGACGATTTGGGCGCCGGCGTCGCGCTTTTCGACTCGCCGCTCGCTTTGCTGCCCGCATCCGCCGATTTCGACTCGCCGCCCGACGACGCACCGCCACCCGACGACTCGCCGTCCGAAGACGACTTCGACGCAGCGCCGTCGCCGGTGACGTTGCGGCGGTTATCGGATTTGAAGTCGGTCTCGTACCAGCCGCCGCCGGCCAGACGAAAACCCGCGGCCGAGACCTTGCGCTTGAGCGCGGCCTGGCCACAGGCCGGACAATCGGTCAGCGGCGCATCGGACAGCTTCTGCAGCTTCTCCAGCGGCTCACCACAATTCGTACACACATATTCATAAATCGGCATTTCCGGGCTCCCAGTGCCAATCGTCGGATTGAAACGCGGCGTATTTTATCCCACCGCGCGCAGCGCGCCAGAGGCGGCAGAGCGTCCGATGCCGTAATACGCGAAACCCGCGGCAGCGACATATGACGGCTTGTAGATGTTGCGGCCGTCGACCAATACCGGCTGCCGCATGCGGCGCGCCAAGTCGTTGAAGTCCGGCGTCCGGAAAATATGCCACTCGGTGACCAGTACGAGCGCATCGGCATCCGTGGCGGCCTCCTCGGCGTTCCGGCAAAGCACGAGATCATCGCGCGCCCCGTAGATGCGGCGCGTCTCATCCATCGCTTCGGGATCGAAGGCATGCACCGTAGCGCCGGCATGCCAGAGCGCTTCCATCAGGGTACAGGCCGGCGCTTCCCGCATGTCATCGGTATTCGGCTTGAACGCCAGGCCCCACAGTGCAATGGTCTTGCCGGCGAGGTCGCCGCCGAAGTGCGCGTACAGCTTGTCGAACAGTACCGTTTTCTGGCGGTTGTTGACGCGCTCGACGGCGTTGATGATCTCGGTGTCGTACCCGATCTTGGCTGCGGTATGCGCCAGCGCGCGCACGTCCTTGGGAAAACACGAGCCACCGAAACCGCACCCCGGGTAGATGAAGTGATAGCCGATGCGATGATCGGCCCCAATCGCCTTGCGTACCTGTTCGATGTCGGCTTCGAGCCGATCGGCCACCTGCGACAGCTCGTTCATCAGGCTGATCTTGGTCGCCAGCATGATATTGGCCGCGTACTTGGTCAGCTCGGCCGAGCGGAGATCCATCACCATGGTGCGGTCGTGCTGGCGATTGAACGGCGCATACAGGGCACGCAGATGATCGGCCGCGCGCTCGTTGTCCACCCCCACCACTATGCGATCGGGCTTCATGAAATCGTCGATCGCGGCCCCTTCCTTGAGGAATTCCGGATTGGAGGCCACATCGAACGTCACCGTCACGCCGCGCGCGGCGATCGCCTTGGCCAGCTGTTCGCGCACTCTGTCGGCGGTACCCACGGGCACGGTCGACTTGGTGATGACCAGGCGATAATCGTTCATGTGCTGGCCGATCGTCTCGGCGACCTTGAGCACGTACTTGAGATCGGCACTGCCATCCCCGTCCGGCGGCGTGCCCACAGCAATGAACTGGAGCATGCCATGCTCGACGGCGGCCGCGGCGTCGGTCGTGAAACGCAGGCGGCCGGCGTCTACGTTTTCGTGCACGAGCGCTTCCAGCCCCGGCTCGAAGATCGGCATTTCACCGCGCGTCAGCCGCGAAATCTTGTCTTCGTCGATATCGACGCACACCACATGATTGCCGCTGTGGGCCAGACATGCCCCGGTGACCAGACCGACGTAACCAGTGCCGAAGATCGTGATGCGCATGATGACCCCTTGTGCTGAGTAGGCGGGAAAGCGGTTGGACGGTTCGCCAATGTGCGTTTTATCGACAATGAAGCGAACGCGCAATGCGCACCAAAAAAAAGCCGCAAACCCTGCGGCTTGCGGCCTTTGGCCATTGACGAAAATGGCGTCCCCAAGGGGATTCGAACCCCTGTCGCTGCCGTGAAAGGGCAGTGTCCTAGGCCTCTAGACGATGGGGACTGACTTTGGTGGAGCCAGGCGGGATCGAACCGCCGACCTCAACACTGCCAGTGTTGCGCTCTCCCAGCTGAGCTATGGCCCCGATGACCTTGCGAGCGGCGCATTATAGACACGCGATCCGCCGTTGCCAACCCTCCGCTTGATTATTTTTGTACGGCCGAGATCAGCGCCTCGATGACGCGATCCTGATCCGCGCTGTCGAGATAGGGATGCATCGGGATGCTGAGCACGCGCCCGGCGGCCGCATCTGATTCGGGCATCGGCACATCCGAATACAGCGGCGGCTGACGATTGAGCGGCACCGGATAGTACACCGCACTCGGAATGCCGGCGGCGTCGAGCCGGCTGCGAACGACATCGCGATCGTCAACCTGGATTGTGTACTGTGCATACACGCTGGTGGCGCGCTCATCGAGTACCGGCGTGACGACATGCCCGGCCAGCCCCTCTCGATAACGCGCGGCCACACGCTCCCGGCGCACGACCTCATCGTCGAACACATCCAGCTTGGCCAGCAGCACCGCTGCCTGCATCGTATCCAGCCGGCCATTGATGCCAAGCATCGGATGATGATAAGGCGCCGTCTGTCCGTGATTGCGCAACTGACGCATGCGTTCAGCCAGATCGGCATCGGTGGTGAACGCCGCCCCGCCGTCGCCGTAGCACCCCAACGGCTTTGCCGGGAAGAACGAGGTCGCCGCCAATAGCGACGCACCGCACGAGCGTTGTCCGGCAAACGTCGCACCAAAACTTTGCGCACCATCCTCGATCACCGGCAGGCCGTGGCGCTCGCCGATGGCGTTGATCGCCGGCATATCGGCCATCTGCCCGAACAGGCTCACCGGCATTATCGCCTTGGTGCGCGGCGTGATGGCGGCCTCGATGCGACTGGCATCGATGTTGTAGGTCGACGGATCGATATCCACGAATACCGGCGTCGCGCCCAGCAGGCCGATCATCTCGCCGGTGGCGATAAACGTGAACGGGCTCGTGATCACCTCGTCCCCCGTGCCGATGCCCAGCGCCATCAGGGTCACCAGCAACGCATCGGTGCCGCTGGAAAGCGCCACGCAGTGCGCTGCCCCCGTGTATTCAGCCAGCCGCCTTTCCAATATCTCGATTTCCGGGCCGTTCACATAGCGGCCATGATCGAGCACGGCATGGATGCCCGCGTCCATCTCTGCCTTGATGCGCCGATACTGCGCCTGAAGATCGATCAACTGCATGACGGCCACCCCGAAGCCCGGAAACTGTTGTCAACGGCGGGAAGTCTAGCATCGGCCATGCTGAACACAGCCGATACACGTTGACCGTCGCAAAATGCGCGGATAAACTTCGCATTCTTCGGGCGGTTAGCTCAGCGGTAGAGCACTGTCTTCACACGGCAGGGGTCACTAGTTCGAATCTAGTACCGCCCACCATTAATTTCAGTTAGTTATAGACGCTTTGCGCAATCCGCAGATTCAGCGATGTGAGTCTTAATAACGCCCTATTAACGAGCGTTCGGACTAACGAATCCCGTCTCGGATCGCGCTTATCAACCGATGAGCGTAGTCTCGGCCGTTGTATTGGCCTCAGCGAGGTCCACCGGACTCGCGTCAGGACTGGCCGAAGATGTACCAATCGAAAGAGACTCCGCGCTCAGTCTAGGATACTGGGCTTGCAGCCAGCGGTCGCTAGACAGATCATCTTTGTGCAAGCACCAATGAGCCTCAAGCAGATGGGCCACGATCGCCGCGTGTCGGCCCCGGCCTGAGGCCTGTCGATGACTGGCAATCCGCTGGTCGCGATGGAAGACTCCCACTGTGGTCTGGTTATAACGCAGATCAACCTCTCAGCTGACCAAAGCATCGGTCACTGAGCAGTTACTAACCCATTCAAAAGTAAAGCCACGTCACCTTGCGTATTGGCATTCGGGGTGACGGAAAAACGCAGCGACCTTGTCGGGCAGTTTTTGCAGGGAATGCAGGAGCGATCGCGCCTGCATCTTGAGTTCGTCCTTGCTCGCGATAGCACCGCGACCCAGCCGACTCTTCACATACCCCCACACCTGCTCATCCGGATTGAGCTCGGGCGAATAGCCCGGCAGGAAGAACAACTCGACGCGGCCGTCGAGGGCCTCCAGCGTCCGTCGGACGCGCTTGGCGCGATGTGTGGGATGGCCATCGACGATGAGAAAGACTTTTTCGTCCGCCGCCGTATCGGCGGCCAGCCGCTGGATGAATCCGGCAAAGACCTCGGCCGTGACCGTGCCCTCGACGAGCTGGAAGCGCAACGACCCGCCGGGACTGATCGCCGACACGAGGTTGATCGAAAAGCGCGCTCCGGTGGCTTCAACAATCGGCGTTTCTCCTGTCGGCGCCCAGGTCGTGCCGGCGTGATAATCCGAGCGCACCCCGGATTCATCGGCAAAATAAATCCGCGCACGCTCGCGTTGGGCGCGCCGTCGAATCTCCGGATAGACCCTCTGCTTCCATTCGGCGACCGCCTCGGGGGATTGCTGCCAGGCCCGGCGTAGCGGGCGCTGCGGCGTAAAACCCAAGCGGCGGAGTACGCGACCCATCGTCACGGCCGAAACCCGCACCCCACGCTCGCGACGCAGCAATTCCCGCACGATGTCGCGAGTCCACAAAGCAAACGCAAAGCGATACTGACGCGGGCCACTGTCCCGCAAGGCGCCGGACAGCCACTGTAGGTCGGCTGCAGTGAACTTGGTCGGCCGACCCGATTTCGCGCGATTGTAGAGTGCCTCTCGCCCCCCGTGATGGGCGCGTTCCAGCCACCGATACACGGTCCGGCGATTCACTCCCAACGCCTCGGCCATCGCCTCCGGACTTTCGCCTTGCGCGATTTGATCCACGGCCCGCAACCGAATCGCCTCTTTCGACTGCGCGTCCAGATGACGGCCGTCATTGCTGCGATTCGTACTCATGATCACAGAACCTATCATATGAGGTTCTACTTATGAACGGATTAGTATGGCTGTCAAGTTCGACGTGATAGCCGATAAAGAGACGCAGGCACGCTTGATATTGCACATGCGCGAAGGTGTTGGCGAGCTATATGCAGATTCTGGTGTATGCGGACTTGATCAAGCGTCGCGCTGGTCGTCGTTGCACTCGCGCGCCTGCTCAATGCAGTCGACGAATATTGCGCCTTGCTCGAGGCGTTCGAGTCATGGATAGCCGCGTGGCCGGCGCCAGCAAGAAGATTTAGTGCCGGAACTGGGCAGGATCCAGCGCTCGACAGCATGACCCCCGGCTCAGCCTTGTCTTTTGCACGCGACACGCAACAGTCGCCACGCCTCAGTCTTACGCCAGCGCCGGTCGACGGACTTAATGTCCGGCGGGTAGCGCTTGGCCCGTAAAGCAGCTACCTAAACCTAAATCGCCGGGGTAACGCTCTCCGTGCGCTGAGACGTGAAGAAAGCAAGAGGGTCCAACTTGGCCCCATTGCAACCAATTGAGCCGTGCGAAATCTGGCCGGCACGGTCGCGCAGCCTGCATCAGTCCCTTTGCTCAAAAAAAACCTGCATGTGTTTTTGAATCGGTCCGGTTACCCCTCGGCTCTTGCGAGCATGGTACACGCAACGGAGGTTGGCCATCCCAGCCGCCGCTACTGAGCATCACTGATTTAGACAGGCAGGACCTAAATGACTGATTCGAAAACTTTAACTACGCGCTCCGCGGCCTTGTACCTAGGTATCTCCGAATCCTGGCTCCGGCAGCGACGCTGCTATGGCCCGAGGCATGGCGAAAAACCCGGGCCACCGTACGTGAAACTCGGTGGTGCAATCCGGTACAGGCGGACCGACCTGGACTTGTGGCTAGCCGACCAACTTGTTGTGACCAGCACAGATCCGGAAGGCCGGGAGACGGGATAGATGGACCGTACGACCGCACACGCGCTGCCTGACTTACGTGGATGCATATACGACGACAATTATCTGGCCAAGCGTGTTGCCTCATCGCTAAGGCACCGAGGCGCAGTGCGAAGCCGCGTTGATCAGATCGCGCCGGCCGCAGGGTTTCATCTGTCCGAGTTGTCGCGGTCATTTGAGCAAGACGCTCGAACGCGCCGACCGCACACAGTGGCAGTGTCTGGCGGTGCCGGCACCAGACCACGGCAACGGCGGGTACGGCCTTCACTGCCCCAAGCCGACGGCCGGGTTCCGGGCCATGCATCGGCCCACCCAGGCCAAGAACAATGTCTCGGCGCTGGAATTGATGCGCCATCTGGGGGTCGGCTACAGCGCCGCGTGGCAGATCAAACATAAGATCCTGCAAACCATGATGGGTCGGGAGTCACGCCGCCAGTTGTGCGGCCGGGTCGAGATCGACGATGCGTACATCGGCGGAGAACGGCCCGGCAAGTGCGGTCGCGGCTCGCCCAAAAAGATCCTGACCACTGGGCGTGAGCGAGTTATTGACAGTTGGTGCCGTGACGATTGCGGCAGCTGTTATACGCGATGCGTTGATGTCCGCAGCCATCGCAGGCGTCGATATGGCCGCCGAGCACCGCGCGCGGTGCGGGACGCGGCGATCGCCTGCATCACACGCCGTTGCAGGCAGGACAGTACGCGCTCGTGCGCGGCCCGAAAGGCCACACCGTAGCGGCGGAAGATATCCGCCACCTCCAGCCCAGGCGCGCCACCGCAGAGCCGATCAGACGGGCCGGGACGCCGGGATGGGTTCAGGCGGTGGGAGCGGCTGTACCTCCAGATCCAGCGGGCTCGGGGTCGCACACACGCGGGAGGTCACCACGCGCAGGTGGCGCGCGGTGGTAGCGAGGCTCCGGTGCCCCAACAGGAACTGGATGGTGCGCAGGTCGGCCCCGTGTTCCAGCAAGTGCGTCGCGAAGGCGTCCCGGCTATGTAGCCGGCATACGAGTGCATCCAGATCGTAGTTTCCGAGTGCCAGGGTCCAGTTAGCCGAGACCTACGCCCGGAAACGCGCCGGGTATGCCGCGACCATTGCTTCGTGTGGGTGGCCAACTTGGCCACCCACCACCGCAGTCACTTCACTGCGAATCCGTGCCATCAGCAACCGAGCCGCCACGTAGGTGTAGTTCGGCTCGGTCTCTATCTGCTGGCGGGCGCACAGCAACAACGCTTCATCCAGTTCCGCCTGGGTCAGGCCGTCATAGATATTCGCTGGCACGGCGTCGGTGATGGTTTGAGCCGATACGCCATCGATCCCCTGGCCGTCGCTTCTGTGATCTCTACCGGGCCTGGGCCGGCCGCCTCGACACCGTCATGCGCCAGACCCATCGCGCCGGCGAGAAGCTGTTCGTGGATTACGCCGGCCAGACGGCCTCGGTGGTCGATCACCGCACCGGGGAACTGCGGAGCGCCCAGATTTTTGTGGCCGTGCTTGGGGCCTCGAACTATACCTATGCCGAGGCCACCTGGAGCCAGAGCTTGCCGGACTGGCTCCCGGATTGCTCGTCTCTCACTACCAGGCAAAGGATCGCCGCAGCGCGCTCAAGAAGTTACTGCGGGGCGTCCATCGCATCAGACGGGCGTCGCGAGGTTGAAGTTGGCCGCGTAATCGTGACCGCCCAGCCGCTCGGTGCATTTGAGGAAGCGCTGGCTTCAGCGGCTCACCCCGACATCATCCTTAACGGACGCGTAGCGGTTCTGGACGCGGGATTCTACTCACTCGACTGGATCCTTATCGATGCCGGCGCCGTGAAGCGCCAGACAGCCGGCACCAGCCTGAATGCGATGAGTCGGCTGATCGAAGCCATGGACACCTTAGTTAAAGAGGAGCACGGCGACAGCCCGAGGACCAAAGCGATCGAGGGCGCGCTACGCAACAACCGCACTTCGCTACTGCTTTACGGCCAACGTATTGATCTCAACCCGTATGCCGAGCCGGCCCGCCGCCGGGTCTCAGGCACAGGCACCGCCATTGCCGAGATGCGGCGCGGCTACCGCGACCGGTGCCTGCAAGCTCTATCTGCGCCGGGCGTTGTCCGACCCCGCAGACCTCAAGTGGCGGCGTGAGGCGCTGCGAGCCGCCGGCCTGCTCAGAAGTGGTCCCCGGACTACGGCCGTCGTGCCGATCGGGTAGTGGCCAATAGCGACCGCTCCGCGGAGGAGATTGCCTGTCTTGTGGATCGGTTCTGTTATATCACCCACCTCTCGGCAATGGCCTACTATGGTCTGACAATTGAACCGCCCCGGGAATACTGGAGACTCCGACTCTTGAGAGAATTGGAGTATGAAACAGCGGAAACCTTATTCCCCGGAAGTCTGTGAACGAGCGGTTCGCATGGTCTTTGAGCATCAGGCGGACTACAGCTCGCAGTGGGCGGCGATCGGTTCGATCGCCGGCAAGATCGGCTGTACGCCCGAGACGCTGCGCAGTTGGGTTCGCCAGGCCGAACGAGACCGCGGGATGCGCGATGGCCAGAGCACGGAAGAGCGCGAGCGCATCAAGGCGCTTGAGCGTGAGAACCGTGAGTTGAAACGGGCCAATGAGATCCTGCGCAAGGCTTCGGCCTATTTTGCCCAGGCGGAGCTCGACCGCCGACACAAGTGATGGTGACGTTCATCGACGATTATCGCGGGGTCTACGGTGTCGGGCCGATCTGCCGTGTGCTGCCGATCGCACCGTCGACCTACTATGCCGCCAAGGCCCGGCAAACCGACTCGGCTCGCCGTTCGAAGCGGGACCGACGTGAGAGGGTCTTGAGCGACGCCATCCAGCAGGTCTGGGAGGCCAATCGTTGCGTCTATGGCGCCCGCAAAGTCTGGCTGCAGTTGCAGCGTGAGGGTTGGTCGGTGGCTCGGTGCACGGTCGAGCGTCTGATGCGTCAGATGGGCTTGCAAGGCGCTGTGCGCGGGCGCACGCCGAAAACGACCACTTCCGACCCCAACCAGCCGAGCCCGGCCGATCACGTCCAGCGTGACTTCGCAGCTGCCCGACCCGATCGGCTTTGGGTCGCCGATTTCACCTATTGCCCGACCCGGCACGGCTTTGTTTATGCAGCGTTTGTTATCGATGCGTTCGCGCGTCGCATTGTCGGCTGGCGCGTTTCGAGCGCCCCCAACACGGGCCTCGTGCTCGACGCGCTCGAGCAGGCCATCCATGACCGGCAACCCGGCCAGCGCCTGATTCAGCATACCGACCGCGGGGTGCAATACTTGTCAATTCGCTATAGCGAACGCTTGGCGGATGTCGGTATCACCCCGTCGGCCGGCCGCGTCGGCAGTTCATACGATAACGCGCTGGCCGAGACCGTGATCGGCCTGTTCAAGACGGAAGTCATCCGTCAGCACGACGGGCCGTGGCCTCACCTTGCCGCCGTCGAGTTCGCGGTGCTGGACTGGGTCGACGGGTTCAATCATCAGCGGCTGTTCGAGCCGATCGGTGATATGCCGCCGGCCGAGGCTGAAGCCAACTTCTATGACCCAATCGCCGAGTCTGCCAAAGTGGCATGACTCAAACCCACGAGTCTCCGGTAAACCCGGGGCGGTTCAGCCCGGCAAAGTCTGGGTCCCATCGGTTTCTCCGGACTGTAGACACAGACCTTGTCGTCGATCTTCAGGACAAACGGCTCAGCGCCCGCCGCCTTGGATCACGTTAAGGGGACCTTCTGGTCTGTCAAGCCGTAGGTGGCGCGCGCGGGTGCCTTTGGCCAACATCACCACTGTGTCATCGTTATAGAAGACGCCCGCCTCGGGCACACTGCCCTCATAAACCGCCCGGTCGACTAGAGGTCGACACGCGGTCGACAGAGTAACAGGGGGCCTATCTGGCTCCGGTTCTCGGTCGACTACGGGTCGACTGGAGGTCGACAGAGCGACCCGGGCCCAGCCGGGCTCCGGTTCTCGGTCGACTAGCGGTCGACAAGGCAAGCCCTCGAGCCGGCTGCTTGACTGCCGGCCACGAACGCTCGAATGTCTGGAGTCGCTGGGCATGGAGTTTCAACAACATCCTCCGATGATCCCAAACTCCAGGCCGCCTTCAGGCCCATCTCATCCCGGAATGTCGCGCTTCGCTCAGGCTCATGTGTCATTGGATAAGGCTCTGCCTTGCGCTGGCGGTGATCGTATCGTATAATCTTTCCAGTTTACGCTCCCGACAGCGAAAATGTCGGCACGGCGGCGGAGCCTCCGGGTTCGCGTACGCAGAAACCACTCGCCTAAATGGGCGAAAAGCCAGCGCTCGCCAGAGCGAAAACAAGCTCCGGGGCTGACCTCGGCGCGCCAACGGCGCGGACCTGCTGAATTGCGGGTCACAATCCCCAGGTGAGTTGCGTCTAGCACCAATCCCCGGCGATACCCTCCCCCGCATCGCGGTCGCGATGCCGATCCAAACCCTCGCCGCACATCCGCGGCAAAACACCGAGACACAAGTCGCCTAGGCGGCGACTAAAACTCATAGCCTATGCATGCGCCCCCCCCAAACGGGGCCAAATCGACCCCTGCTCCGCCGGGGTACCGTCGTTCATCTTTGTGCTACGAAGCAAAGAAACGGGCGGCAGCCCGTGCGAATAATCCTCTGTTTATCAGGGGTTATTCGCCACGCACGATAGCACTCTGCATCAAAACTCGCATCAAAACTCGTTACCGGCCGCCTCCGCGGCCCTCCGGGCGGCACCCGGACGCGGATCGAGATAATTTGTTCAGACCCGGCTCGGCAACAGGCTGAGTCGCCGCCATGCCGCGCCCGCCAGGCGCGACCCTGCGACACCCGCCCGCTGGCTCCCGCCAGCAACGAGCGCAGCGGCATCACGACCACTAAACCCGCGGGCCCAGAAGGCCCACTCCAATACCCCACTCATGGCTTGCAGAAGGCTGGAATTTCTGTTGTTTCACCAACCACGAAGTGGCGGGTAGTGGGCGATCACACAGGGGGCGGCAATCCGCGCGCAACATGCCTATGCGCGCGACCACTGCCCGTCGCAACGCGTGGCCCCCGAACTGTGATCAGCATAAATCAACGTTAACACGGCGCGTGGCCGTTAGGCCGCGCCAGCCCAAAAATTCTACTTAATCTCGCTAATCCTCGGCCGCCTGGAAAATGGCGGCCATTTTTTGCAATTTTTTATCACTTCGGAGTCAACAACATGAAAAAAGGACGACGTAATTTTGGATATGGTCGCAGAATCGACTACGCCGGCCGGCAGGTCCTTCGAGAATATCTCGGTGGCGGCCATTTTTTGACCCAGACCACCCTGAGCGGACGCTGGGGACAGTTTGCACGCTGGCTACGCGCCGAGTGCGGCATCAACGATATGCGCAACATAACGCCCGCGTGTGTACATGCCTACGCCGATGAGCGACTTCAGGATGGATTGGCGCAGAGCACCGTCGGCAACGATGTTTCGGCGGCCAACGTGGTGCTCAACCATGCCACGCGCGGACACTGGCCGACGCTCAGCCCTAGCGCGATCGCCGGACCCCGCGATACGGTCCGGCGCGAAGCGCCGGCGAGCCTGGCGGCGGACGCCGACCGAGCCGCACGCGCGGCACTCGTCGCCGAACCTAGGGCCGCCGTGCTCTACAGCCTCTGCCGTGGCAGCGGCATGCGCTCACGCGAGGCGAGCTTAGCCGATCTGGATCGGCTCGCCCGGGAGGCGGATCTGTGGGGCGCGGTCAACATCCAGGAGGGCGCAAAAGGCGGCAGGACGGCACCCCGATGGGTGCCGCTCACCGAACACGGCCACGCGGCCCTGGCTGCAGCTTTGGCGGCGCGGCCCGCGGGATCATATAATTTGTTGCACCCGGATGAAACCTACAGGCAGTGGTGCAACCAAGAGTTGCGGCGCGGGCGGCACGCCCTGCACGCAGTCGGAATTCGCGGTTACCATGACGCCCGGGCAGCCTATGCGTGCGCGCGCTACGCCCAACTCGTCGGCCACCCCGCACCGGCGGTTATCGGCGAGCGGCGGGCCGGCAAAGCGGCCGACCGCGCAGCGCGTTGGGTGATCGCCTCCGAGCTTGGCCATGGTCGGACCGACGTGACGCTCAGCTATGTGGGGAGGGCCTGATGAGTCCGGTGGAGCGCCTGATACGGACCGGATACAAGGGAAAAAGAGGCTCCCGGCGAGGCAAAAAAGGGCAGCGTCTTCCCATCACGGCGCATATCCGGCGCGGTGAGGAACTGGTCACTCTGATCGCCGCGCGCTGGGAAGTGGAGGAACCCGCACAGTGGCGACTCAAGCATGTCCAATGGGTTCTGAAGCACGGTCTAGCGGATCGCGCGCCGGCAACCCGCTATCGCTACTGGTGTACGGCCCGACTCATTATGGCCACTCTCGGCCGGTTTGAGGATTGGAAACCCCGTCTCGGGGGCCCGTGGCAAACCCCCAAGGGTCAAGTTCCCGATCCGGGCCGGCATCCGGGCGGGCGCCCGCCCAACCTGCCACGATACCGCCGCCGTTAGGCTGATTTGCACGCCGATTTCTCAGCTGGAAGATCCCGGCCAACGTGCGCGAGGGGAATCGGCCGTGCTCCTCTCGGGCGATCCCCGCGCCCCCGCGACCAAATAGTTTGCCGGCAGCGGATTCACTGCGGCTGATGGCAGCCAGCTTAACGCTGTTGTATACGACTACTGATCGACTCGCGACGGCAAAATGGGGTCACACTGATCCCGCTGGCCTCAAAGCGTTGTAATAGCGCCGGCCGCCGAGCCGCCGTCAGGTAACGGTGCTGTCCGTGCCTCGTCTCGGTCATGGCAACCTCCGGTGCGATTGAGTGTCCGAAGTATTGTCGGCAATCGCCGACTCACCCGATACAACACCGCCGAATTACCGCTTACAACCGAGTGGTCGCTTTTAAGGACGTCTCCGTCAGCAGTAATCCTGCTAAGAACCAATTATTATTTCTGAAGACGCGCCATTGATTTGATCCGGATCAAGGCCGAACCGATACATAGAATGGTGCAATACACGAATAAATCAAGCACCGATTACAGGAAAGACATGGATAACGGCTGGATAGATGCAGCGCGGGTGGGCGATATTCCGAACAACGAGTGCACGGTCTTCGATCTGGATGATGAGGACATCGCGATCTATAACCTCGACGGCGAATATTTTGCGATCGAGGATCGTTGCACCCACGACGGCGGCGACTTAGCCGGCGGCTGGGTGGAGAGTGGTTGCGCGGTCTGCCCACGTCACGGCGCCCGTTTCGATATCCGGACCGGCAAGGTGATGGCACCGCCGGCTTACGAAGACATCCATGCCTTTCCGGTACGGGTACAGCAGGGCGTGATCCAGATACGAGACGATCGTGAGTAACGAGATCCAAGACAGGCCGCCGGGGTCCCAAATCGTAGCGGTCACTTATTCGTAGCCCGATAACAGCCAAGTTGCGCAGATAGCTGAGTACTTGGGTGAGGAATCCTATTATCGGGCCATTTAAACTGCGTCGATCAAACGACGATCGTGCGCCCAGCCTCGTCCGCTTTCTTGCCGGACCATTTTTCTTTTCACCGTCGGACTTCTTCTTGCGGTCCACGATCTCGCGCAAGGCGAGTACGTCGCGTGCCGAGCCAGTGTGGCCTTTGGAGACTTTCATCTTGCTAATCGTGCGGACTGCAGCGGAGGGTACTTCCAGGGTCGCCTTGTCAAACTCTGGCATTTTGGGTAGTTGGCCTTGTTCTGCCTGGTAGGCGGCGGGCAGGCCTGCACCTCGATAATTTGGACCAAATCAACATCGCCGCCATACGGCAGCTTGATTGTCCGCCCTGCCCTATAGCATTTCCTCGCTTCGGCGCGCGGCCTGCCTCCGGGTAGCGCTTTAACCCATTGATCCGGAAGATCCAAGCGGAGCCTTCTCACCAACAAAGATTAACCTGATTACGTCTGTGCCGCAGCCATGGTTCGGCGACGCGTAATAAAATACAATCTATTGAATAACTTAGCCTGAGTAGCTATAGCATAGAATCCGAGTCCAGTTTCAAACCGGCCTGTCGCTGCCAGAGTTCCTGGAGCGCTCCGGCCGGGACCGAAGCCCAGTGTCGCAATGCCTTGTTCGATAAGCGTCGGCCGCAGGGGTGCGCGCGGAATGCAGCAATACGGACAGGCTGCATGCTGAGCCGTGGTGTCTATCAATGCCATCGCTGTCATCATCAGACGTCGTTGACCGCCGGTACGGTCTTTCACGCCACGAAACTGCCCTTGCGGACATGGTTTCTGGCGATTTATCTGCTTACCCAGCGCAAGAGAAGTCTGTCCGCACTACAGCTCTCGCGTGAACTGGGCTTGAGCTATAACACCGCCTGGAAAATCGAGCACAAGATCCTGCAGGTGATGCTGGAGCGCAGCGAGGGTGAGAGCTTGTTCGGTCAGATCGAAACCGATGACGCCTATCTCGGCAGTGAGCGTCCGGGCAAACGGGGTCGCGGGGCCGCTGGCAAGATGACGTTTGTCGCCGCCGTTGCAACGAGTGGCGACGGCCGCCCACTGAAAACGCAGCTGCGCCGGGTCAGCGGGTTCACGCAAGCCGCCGTCCAACGCTATGCGCACCAAGCGGTTGCCCCGGCCAGTCACATCGTCAGAGCGGCGGCTTGGCGTGTTTCCGGGTATTTGATCAGCCGTTTTATACGTATGAGCGCATTATCAGCGGTGGTGGCCGCGCCAGCGTTGAGAATCCAGCGTTCAATTGGGTCAATACCGTGCTGGGCAACGTGAAAAATGCCATAACCGGTAGTCTGCACGCGATCCACAGCCGGCACGCCCCATGTTATCTCGCTGAGTTCGAGTACCGTTTCAACCGACGATTCAATCTGCTGGCCAGGATAGACCGCTTCGCTTATGTTGCAATGCGCACCGCACAGATGCCCTATCAGCTGTTCAAAATGGCTGCGCCTCATACGTAATCAGGAAGATTAATGGCTAATCGGCTCCGGCTTGTTCTGGTCAATCCCGTATTTGCGGATCGCTTCCCCGACGGTCTTGCGCTCGATCTCGCCCTCGTCGGCCAAAGCCTTGAGCGCGGCCACGGTAATCCAGCGCCGGTCGACCTCGAAGAAGTCGCGCAACGCCTCACGCGTATCCGAACGCCCGAAGCCGTCGGTGCCGAGCGTGTGATAGGCCACCGGCATGAACGGCCGAATCATTTCCGGCAGCCCGCGAACATAGTCGGTCGCGGCCACCGCCGGGCCTCTGGCGTCGGCGAATTTCCGGGCCACGAAACTCTGCCGGGGATCGGATTCCGGATGCAGCATGTTCCAGCGCTCAACGCTCATACCGTCGCGCTTGAGCTGGGCGAAGCTCGGTACGCTCCAAACGGTGGCACCGATGTTGTATTCGCTCTCAAGCATTTCAGCCGCGGCGATGGACTCGCGCAGGATCGTGCCCGAGCCCAACAGATTAACCTGGCGCATGTAGCGCGTGTCGCCTTCCGAGAACTGATATAAGCCGGCGATAATGTCGTCTTCCACGCCTTCCGGCATAGCCGGCTGCGCGTAGTTCTCGTTCATCATCGTCAGGTAGTAGTAGACGTCCTGCTGCTCTGCGAACATCTCCACGAGGCCGTGGTGGATGATCACCGCCATCTCGTAGGCGAAGGCCGGGTCATAAGCACGGCAATTGGGCACGCAGTCAAAAAGTACGTGGGAGTGGCCATCCCCGTGCTGTAGTCCCTCGCCGTTGAGAGTAGTCCGACCGGCCGTGCCGGCGAGCAGAAAACCCCGGGTACACATATCGGCTGCTGCCCAACAGAGATCGCCGACCCGTTGAAAACCAAACATCGAATAGTAGGCAAAGAACGGAATCATCGTCTTGCCATGGTTGTAATACGAGGTGCCGGCGGCGATGAAGGACGAGATGGCCCCGGCTTCGGTGATGCCTTCTTCCAGGATCTGACCGTCTTGGGCTTCCTTGTAATAGGCAAGCTGGTCGGCGTCCTCGGGTGAGAAATGTTGGCCAAACGGCGCGTAGATGCCCATCGATCGGAACATGCCTTCCATGCCGAAGGTGCGCGCCTCATCCGGAATGATCGGCACCAGCCGATCCTTCAGATGCTTGTCGCGGGTGAGGATCTGCAAGATGCGCACGAACGCCATCGTGGTGGACATTTCACGATCACCCGAGCCTTGCAGCAGCTTGCTGAAGGTCGCGAGCGCCGGGATTTCGAGCTGCTCCCAATCTTGGCGACGCTGCGGCAGGTAGCCGCCGAGCTCTTGTCGGCGGGCTTGCAGGTACTGAATTTCCTCGGAGTCGTCAGCCGGTTTGTAGAGCGGCGCCTCGGCGATCTCGTCGTCGTTGACCGGAATCTCAAAGCGGTCGCGGAACGCCTTGAGCGCGTCCTCGGCCATCTTCTTCTGTTGATGGGTGATGTTCTGACCCTCGCCGGCCTCGCCCATGCCATAGCCTTTGATCGTCTTGGCCAGAATCACGGTGGGTTTGCCGTTATCCATGTTCACCGCACGGTGATAGGCGGCATAGACCTTGTGCGGATCGTGCCCGCCGCGGTTCAAACGCGCGATATCTTCATCGGACATCGACGCCACTTTTTTCTCGAGTTCCGGATATTTAGCAAAGAAATGCTGGCGCGTGTAGGCGCCGCCATTGGCCTTGAACGCTTGGTATTCGCCGTCGACAGTCTCGTTCATCAACTGGACCAACGTGCCGTTGGGGTCCTGGGCGAGCAGGCTGTCCCAGAGCGCGCCCCAGATCACCTTGATTACGTTCCAGCCGGCGCCGCGGAAAGTCCCCTCGAGCTCATTGATGATCTTGCCATCGCCGCGCACCGGCCCATCCAGGCGCTGCAGATTGCAGTTGACCACGAAGATCAAATTGTCCAACCCCTCGCGGGCGGCGACACCAATCGCGCCCATGGACTCCGGCTCGTCCATCTCGCCGTCGCCGCAGAAGCACCAGACGTGGCGGCCGCTGGTGTCGTCGATGCTGCGGTTATGCAGGTAGCGCATAAAGCGTGCTTGATAGATGGCGGTGATCGGACCTATACCCATGGATACGGTCGAGAATTGCCAGTAATCTCGCATCAGCCAGGGATGGGGATAACTCGACAGCCCATGGCCCGTGGATTCGGCGCGGAAGTTGTAGAGCTGTTCTTCGGTTAGCCGGCCTTCCAGAAAGCTGCGGGCATAGAAGCCCGGTGCCGAATGACCCTGGAAATAGACCAGATCCCCGCCGTGGTCTTCGGACGGCGCATGAAAGAAGTGATTGAAGCCGACTTCATACAGCGTCGCCGCCGAGGCGTAGCTGGCAATATGCCCGCCCACGCCCTCGTGATGGCGGTTGGCCTGGACGACCATCGCCATGGCGTTCCACCGCATGAGGGAACGAATCCGCCATTCGATGGCGGGATCGCCCGGTGAACGCGCTTCCCGATGCACCGGTATCGTATTAACGTAGGCGGTAGTGGGCGAATACGGGATCTCAGCGCCGCAACGCCGTGACCGCTCGATGAGCATTTCGAGCAGGAAATGAGCCCGCTCTGGGCCCTCGCGTTCGATGACTGCATCCAGGGCGTCGCGCCATTCCGCGGTTTCCTGATCGTCGACATCTTCTACGTGGCGCTGGCGATTGAATGGAACGACCTTGCTCGACATACCACACTCCTTAGATCAATAAACCGCGTGAAGGCGTCACCATGCGATACGGCGTGATGACACCCCTAACCCATCAAGTCACTGGCGTCCGGTCCGTACCACACGCGACCCGGCATTACCCAGTCTTGGTCAGGCGGAATCCGGCGGCCGCTCATCCTGTCGATTTGCAATCGCACCAGAGTGGAACGCTCGCCGCCGGGCAGCGGCTCGGGCGAACCCTCCAATGAGTCGACGTCGACCACCGCCAACCGGCCGTGCACCATGACGCTCCACGCCGAGTGGCGGTCCGCATGGATACCGTCGACTTCAAACGTCGCGGCCTGCCCTTGGACTGCCGCGTTCTGTTTCGCCCCGGCGCCGGTCCGAAAGACAATGCTGTCTTCATGCAATGCATAGTTGACCGGCAGTATCTCGGGACTCGGCCCGGCATTGAACGCGAGCCGCCCGATGCCGTGCGATCCGAGCAGCTGGCGACAGGTCGATACATCGAGATTGTCCAGGCGGTCTTGTGAATGCGTTTGGCTCATCTGATGCCTCCCTTTCCAGCACCGACGGCCCGAGGCGACAAGCCCGTTCTGGCGCTGCTTTCTCGCACTTCGTTTGAAGGCTCGACACCGCTCCGGGCTGCCCGGCACTACCCGAGACCGGACTAGGATTCCGCGGCGGTATCCTCGTCTTCGTGCTCGCTGCGATCCAGATATTCCAATTTGTCCGGTATACCATTCCAGTCGTCGGCATCCGGCGGGGGGTCGATCACGCGGTCGATAACCGGCCAGCGCGGTGCCAGTTCCGCGTTGATGGCCAGAAAATGCCGCTGATCCGCGGGCATATCGTCTTCATCGAAAATAGCGTGTGCCGGACACTCCTCGACGCAGAGCGTGCAGTCAATACATTCCTGGGGATCGATGACCAGAAAGTTCGGTCCTTCATGGAAACAATCGACCGGACACACTTCCACGCAATCGGTGTATTTGCACTTGATACAGTTGTCGGTCACGACGTGGGTCACGATAACGACTCCGTGCGGGTGGCTCTGATTAGACTATCGCCACTGCGCACGATCCGCCTTGATGCACATCAAATAAGTAAATTAGTCATTCGGAGTACCAGTCGAGTCCGGTCGAGATCGTATCCTGACGACAGCTCACCGCGCCGCAGACATAGAGCCGTGCTTCAAACGCGGTACGAGAAGGAGTCAACCGTGAGTGAAGATGAACGCCAACCCCTGGCCGAACGGGTACGCGACGCCTGTATCGCGGCGGCGCTGGCCGGCTACGAGGACGCCGCGGTGTCTGGATTGTGCGGCGAAGGCGCGCTAGAGGTCGCGATCAGCTCGATCCGCGGATTGGCGCTCGGCTGTCTGCTGGACGAACCGAAACCGGCGGCCGAGTGACGGCGCGTCATGCCTCCTGCGCCGGATAGATCAATGCGCCATCAGCGCGGCGCCGTGCCGCGACCGTCATTTGCGCCGGCTCGATACGTCCCTCGCCCATCAGGTGATAGACCGTTTCGCCGTAATGGATCAGATGGTCGGCGATGATGCGCCGGTGACAACGCCACCACACCGCTTCCGCACACATGATCACGCAGGGTCGTTGGCGGCCGTTTTCGATCAGGCTGGCCAGCCCCTGACGAAACGATTCCGACAGAGCGTAGTCTGCGTAGTTCTGGAAACTGTGATTCTGCCAATAACCGTTGACCTCATCATTGACCGTTCGCGAGCGGCTGCGCAGACCGGCCAGGGCCGGACTATGCGTATACGCGATGCCCAATGGGGCGAGTGTGTCGGCTAATGTATCGCGATTGAACTGCGGATTGACCCGCGAACGCGGCATGGCGCGCACGTCCACGATCTGCTCGACGCCACCCGCCCGCAGCAGCGCAACCAATTCATCCACCGTGCGCCGCGAGTGGCCGACGGTGTAAAAAGGGTTTGTCGACGCCAGCATCGCTCAATCGATTCGGGTCAACGCGCTTTCCTTGTGGGCCGCGATATGGTCGGTCTTGTCGCTTTTGATTTCGTACTGCGGCGCGTCCGGTGACGCCCGGCGCGTATGCCCCTTGTAGTCGAAATCCTGTGTATGCGTCTTGATGATAGTGCCGCTGACCCGACCGGCCTCGGAGTCCCAGCTAACGTGGTCACCAACCTTGAACTTGTGCTCCATCGCATTTTTCTCCAAACAGTAACCTCATTGTCGATCGGCATGAAGCAAGCTTTCGGCCTGCGTCACGATACGCTCGACAATGCTCTGCGCCGGCTCGACCGCATCGATCAGATCGACCGCCTCGCCGGCAAACACCACGGCCGTATCGGTATCGCTCTCAGCCGTGGCCTGACGATAGATCGCCTGCTGGCGGTCCAGGTCCGAATAGAGTGCGGCTTCGCGCCCGTGCCATTGCGCGGCAAAGCGATTGATCGGCACACGACCGGTAATATGCTCGGGCCAAGGATAGCCGCGCACGATATCGAATACGCGGGTGCGCAGCGTGGTATCCCCTTGGCTATCGACGATGAAACGCTTGGCGTTAGCGTGGCCCAACGCTTCCTCGCTGGCGAAAAACCGGGTGCCGATCAGCACGCCCGCGGCGCCCAGCAGGGTTGCTGCCGCCAGTCCGCGTCCGTCGGCGATGCCGCCGGCAGCGACGACCGGCGTCGGCGTCACGGCATCCACCACCGCCGGCACCAACGTGAATGTGGATCGCGCCCCGCCGTGTCCGCCGCCTTCGGTGCCCTGGGCGACGATCACGTCGGCACCGGCCGCGGCCGCATCGCGAGCCTGCGCCACAGTCTGCACCTGACAGATGATCTTCGCCCCGGCCTGGCGTACGGCGGGCAGATACGGCGTGCAGTCGCCAAACGAGAACATCACCGCCGCCGGCTCGTAATCTAGCGCCCGATCAAGCAACGACGGCTCGCGCGCCAGCGACCAGGTGATAAAGCCCACGCCCACACGCTGACCGCGCGCGTTGTCGAACTCGCGGGCCAGCCAGTCAGCGTCGCCGTAACCGGCGCCGATCAGACCGAGACCGCCCGCACGGCTCACCGCAGCGGCCAGCACGCCGCCGGACACGTTACCCATCGGCGCGAGCAGCAGCGGCTGTTCGATACCGAGCATGTCGTTCAGTACAGTGTGCATACGTAGTTATTCCACTTGGCCCTCGTTGTCGTACGCCTCGAAGGCCAGTTGCGAATGGGCCAGCGCGCCTGGCGCGAATATCGCCTTGCTGAAAATTCGCCACGCCTGTTCAAGCTCGGGTGTCAGGTCTTTGCGCTTGTGAGCGGACGTTTGTGACACGGGATGGTCTCCGCAAGCAAGTGATACGGTGACACCATAGCAGCCTAGATGTCTGGCCCATTAGATGCGGGTAAAGCGCCGGATGCGACAACCGATCGCCGGCTATCACCGGGATGAAGAACAACACTGGGTGGCCGAACTCGCCTGCGGCCATTGCCAGCACGTGCGCCATAACCCGCCGTGGGTGGAACGGCCCTGGGTGACGACCGCGGCGGGACGAGAATCGATGCTCGGCTTCGAGCTGAATTGCAAAAAGTGCGATCAGGGAGCGCCAAAAGATCTGTAGTCCTGCCCATACAAGGTCTTCCTATTCTGCGATACGCGACTTGATTTGAATCAAGGATGCATAAGGCAGGCTTGGGCACAATAGCAACCGTACCGAGATGCCTTGCAGTACCCAGGAGGCCTGATGCCACGCCGATTCGAATACCATCTACCGCATCCGGGCATCCGGGCGTTACGCGATCTGGAAGCATATATCCATCGCTGCAGTCTGGAGCCGCCGCTGCTGGAACTGGTCAAGATGCGCGCCTCGCAAATCAACGGCTGTGCCTTTTGCCTGGATATGCACAGCCAGGATGCCCGCGTGGCCGGCGAGACCGAGCAACGAGTCTATGTGCTCGACGCTTGGCGCGAGGCGCCCTTCTACAGCGAGCGCGAGCGGGCCGCGCTCGCCTGGACCGAAGCGGTCACGCGGGTCGCGGATACACACGTTCCCGACGAAATCTATGACCACGCGACCCAACACTTCAACGAGCACGAGCTACTCGATCTGACCCTTGCCATCACCGCCATTAATAGCTGGAATCGGCTGGCGATCAGCTCGCGCATGGAAGCCGGCAGCTATCAGCCTCAGGTGACGTAATTCGTGAGAACGCCACGAACCAAGAGTCCGATCGTGCGCGAGGCGCCCACAATCCGGTAGTTCACCGTTCGGCAAAACCACGATGCCGAAACACCCCTTCATGGCGACCAAATATTTTTGCGACAGGATTTGCTATGACTTCCAACAGCTTCGACACCCGCAGCCAGCTCACGGTCGACGACACGACCTATACCGTCTATCGCCTCGACCGTATCAAGGGCGCCGATAGGCTGCCGTACAGCCTCAAGGTGATGCTGGAAAACCTGCTGCGCAACGAGGACGGCCGGCTAGTCACCGTCGATCAGATCGAGGCGCTGGCGAACTGGCAGCCGGAAGTCGTGTCCGAACAGGAAATTCAGTACACGCCAGCCCGGGTGCTGATGCAGGATTTCACCGGCGTACCCTGCGTCGTGGATCTGGTGGCGATGCGCGATGCGATCGGCGACTTCGGCGGCCAAGCCCAGCGCATCAACCCGCAGATCCCCACCGAGCTCGTCATCGACCATTCCGTGATCGTCGATGCCTTCGGCCGGCCGGATGCGTTCCTGACCAATGCAACCAAGGAATTCGAACGCAACGCCGAACGCTACCAGCTGCTGCGCTGGGGACAAAACGCATTCAACGACTTCAAAGTGGTGCCGCCGGATACCGGCATATGCCATCAGGTCAATCTGGAATATCTGGCGCGTACGGTTTTCACGCGCGAGACCGACGACGGCATGCTCGCTTACCCGGACACGCTGGTCGGCACGGATTCGCACACACCCATGGTCAACGGACTCGGCGTGCTTGGATGGGGCGTGGGCGGCATCGAGGCCGAGGCCGCCATGCTGGGCCAACCGATCAGCCTGCTGATGCCCCAGGTCGTGGGCTTCAAGCTTACCGGCGAACTCCAGCCCGGCACCACCGCCACTGATCTGGTGCTCACGGTCGCCGAGCTGCTGCGCGCGACCGGCGTGGTCGGCAAGTTTGTCGAATTCTACGGCCCCGGGGTGGCCAACGTGCCATTGGCCAATCGCGCTACGATCGGCAACATGAGCCCGGAATACGGCTCCACCTGTGCGATCTTTCCGATCGACGACGAAACCCTGTCGTACCTACGCCTGACCGGCCGTTCCGAACATCAGGTCCGTCTGGTCGAGGCCTACGCGAAAGAGCAGGGTCTATGGCATGATCCGGCACACGAACCGGAATATTCGCAGACCGTCGAGCTCGACTTGGGCCGCGTCGAGCCCTCGATCGCCGGTCCGAAACGCCCGCACGATCGCGTGCCGCTACGCATCGCGCCGCACGCAGTCAGCGCGCTGCTGGAAGGCGAAACCCAAGCCGAAGCCGTGAACGTGGGCCTCGATGAGGCATCAGGAGAGTCGTTTCCGGCCAGTGACCCAGTCTCCATCAGCCAGGTTCACGACGGCGACGAACCGCACGCCGCTTGCGACTGTGGTGATGACCACGACTGGCCAAGTACGCCGGCGACCGTGACCCTGGATGACGGCACCCAGTGCGAGATCGACAATGGCTCGGTCGTGATCGCCGCGATTACCTCCTGTACCAACACATCCAACCCGTCGGTGATGATCGGCGCGGCGCTGCTGGCCAAAAACGCCGTCGAGAAGGGCCTGGTCCGCAAGCCGTGGGTCAAGACCTCTCTGGCCCCGGGCTCCCGGGTCGTCACCGACTACATCGAGCGCGCCGGCCTGACGCCCTACTTAGAAGAGCTCGGCTTCAACCTGGTCGGCTACGGCTGTACCACCTGCATCGGCAACTCCGGTCCGCTCATTCCGGAGGTCAGCGCGGCGGTCAATGACAACGATCTCACCGTCTGTTCGGTACTGTCGGGCAACCGCAATTTCGAGGGCCGTATCCATCCCGAATGTCGGATGAACTTCCTGGCCTCGCCGCCACTGGTGGTGGCCTATGCGCTGGCCGGCAGCCTGCACGTCAATCTGTTACGCGAACCGCTGGGCACCGACGCTGACGGCCAGCCGGTCTATCTACGTGATATCTGGCCCGCGCCCCAAACGATCGAACGCACCATCGCTGAGAATCTTCATGCGGGGATGTTCACCGAAGGCTATGCCGACATCTATGCCGGCGACGAGCGTTGGCAAGGCATGGATATTCCGGAAGGCGACACCTTCCAGTGGCAGTCTGAGTCGACCTATGTCCGTCAGCCGCCGTTTTTCGATGGTATGGGCCGCGAACCCAAGCCGCTGGCCGACATCACCGGCGCGCGCGTCCTGGCCAAACTCGGCGACTCGGTGACCACGGATCATATCAGCCCGGCCGGTGCGATCGCGCCCGATTCCCCCGCCGGCCAGTACCTGGCCGAGCACGGCGTCGAACGCCAGGCTTTCAATTCCTATGGCGCGCGCCGCGGCAACCACGAGGTCATGATCCGCGGCACTTTCGCCAACATCCGCCTACGCAACCAGCTTGCACCGGAAACCGAGGGCGGATATACCCGCGACTTCACGCAGTCCGAGGCCCCGGTCACCACCATCTTTGAGGCCTCCGTCAATTACACCAGGGGGAACACGCCGCTGGTGATCCTTGCCGGCAAGGAATACGGCTCGGGCTCTTCGCGCGACTGGGCTGCCAAGGGCACCGCGCTGCTCGGCGTGCGGGCCGTGATCGCTGAATCCTACGAGCGCATTCATCGCTCCAATCTGATTGGCATGGGCGTGCTACCACTGCAGTTCGCCGACGGCGAGAGCTTGGAGTCGCTCGGTCTGACCGGCGAGGAGACATTCGACATCACCGGTTTGGCGGGGCGCGACGCGCCGGCAAACACCGTGCACGTCCAGGCTACCGACCCGCAGGGCAACACCCGGGACTTCGAGACGCGCGTGCGTATCGACACGCCGGCGGAAGCCGGCTACTACCGACACGGCGGTATCCTGCCCTATATGTTGCGCGAGCTTCTCAATGATGCATCGACTGCATCTGGTCAGGCCTGAGGATAGTCCACTGATGAGTCGAGACAACACAAGGAACCTGAGCGAATAGCAAAATCGCGTATCCAACAACGAGTTCTGCGCATTTCGCCGATACTTAAGCATAGATGAACCGGTGGGTTAATTGCACCCACATCACGAGCAGGAGAGACACATGGGTTTACGGCTCGGAGAGACCGCACCCGATTTCACAGCTGAAACCACCGAAGGCACGATCCATTTTCACGAATGGATAGGCGATTCGTGGTGCATGCTGATGTCACACCCGGCTGACTTTACGCCGGTATGCACAACCGAGCTGGGTGCCGTGGGCGGGCTCAAGGCGGCATTCGCCCAGCGCGATACCAAAGCGATCGTCGTATCGGTCGATTCGGTGGAAGACCACCGCAACTGGTCACAGGATATCGAAGAAACCCAGGGCAACGCGGTCAATTTCCCGGTTATTGGCGATCCGGAACACAAGGTCGCAGAGCTCTACGACATGATCCACCCCAACGCCGGCGACACCTCGACCGTGCGCTCGGTGTTCATCATCGATCCCAAAAAGAAAATTCGCATGACTCTGACCTACCCGAAGAGCGCCGGTCGTAACTTCGCCGAGATTCTGCGGGTGATCGACTCGCTACAACTGACCGACAATTACAAAGTCACCACCCCGGCGAACTGGAACGACGGTGACGATGTGATCATCTCGCCGGCGCTGTCAAACGACGAGGCCAAGGAGTTATTCCCAGACGGCTGGGACGAGCTCAAACCCTATTTGCGCATGATCAAGCAGCCGAACAAATAGAACCAACTCACACCACAAAAAATATCGTGGGTACGAGTATGAGTACTGTGATGCTCGAATCCGGGCTGACGTGCCCGGACTGCGGCTTTGCCCAGCAGGAAACCATGCCGACCGGGCCGGGGCCTGCTGGCTCTACTATCAAGGCCGTCAGTGCCAGGTGCTCGCGCGCCCCAAACTAGGCGATTGCTGTGTGTTTTGTTCCTTTGGCTCGGTGGCGTGTCCGCCGGTCCGGCAGCAGCACACCTGAGCGGCGACCGGCATGAGCCGTCCCGAAAGCCACGTTGCCTTATCCTTCTCAGACTGCGCGACGCGCTCGATTTCGTCGGCTCCGGCTCGCATATGGAGCACGCGGCGTTTCTCGACCGCACGACCGGGGCGATCTATTGGCAGAGCGACAATGCCGACGTGAGCGACGAGTTACCCGAGCATATCGACGATGCCGACCGCTATATCACGATCCCGTATAAGAACGATCTCGGCCTCGGCAAGCCGTTGGCGATGGCATTTGCCCGCAAGTATCTCCCGGAAGGCTTCGAGCAGGTCCGGGCGATATTCAACCAGTCGGACGCCTGCGCGCACTTCAAAGCGCTATTGATCCATCAAGACGGGCTAACGCGTGGTAGACCTATGAGCAAAACGGGTCGGAGTCTGTCCTTCGCCCGTGGTGCGCCGATCACGGTATCGCGCTGGAAGACTAGGCCAGCGGTATACTACGTGATGCGAACAGGGCGCATTGCCCCAAACCGTTGACCCTCAACTTTACCCGCACGTCGAATTTATTCTGTCAGTCGCTGTCGGGAGCTAAATCCGCGCCTAATCCGATGATCGCTTGCTCGACATTTGAAAGCCCCGATTTCAAGTCGCTTTGGCCTTTTCGCGACTCGCTGAGTTTGGTGCGTGTAGTTTGCGGCTGGTCGAGTACCCCGTTATCCAAGATGCGGTCTCCCCCTGAAAATGCTTAATTAAGAGCCTATTCCAATAGGCAACGCGCTAAACAATATCGTTTGGCACGACCCGCACGTGAAATCGAGTATAACGGGTCGGGTTCAGTTCAACGCCCGGATGTCGAGCCGAGCGCCGACCTACCCAAGGAACCCTCGATATCACCCCGCACTTTTCCCGCTCCCCTTGACATGAATCAAGGCACGCCGCGCGAATGACCCATAGATTGGTGTAGCGGGCGTAGCGAAGTACGTTCAATTCTGACGACTGGCGACCGGGCGCGCTTTCTAGCGCACTGACGCTCGTCCTTGGATGCGTGAGCCGTTATTAGCTGACGGTCCGGCGCATCGCCGAATGCCCTAACCGCCCAGCCGGAGCACCTATGCGAATCGCACAACACGCAGCAGTACGCCGATGACAGGAGCACCCGAATTCCATCCCGAGTTGCGATCCAGAGCCAATTGCGGCGTCGGTGCGGTGGTCGATCTGCAAGGCCGTGCCAGTCATCAGATTCTGAGCGACGCACTGCAAGTGCTGGAACGGTTGGATCATCGCGGCGCGCGCGGCGCCGAAGAGAACACCGGCGACGGCGCCGGCGTGATGTTGCAGAAACCGGATGCCCTCTTCCGCCGCGAGATCGATGATCTGCCGGCCACCGATGCCTATGCCGTCGCCCAGTTGTTTCTGCCCACCGATCCCGACCAGCAGCAGACACTCCGACAACGACTTGAGACAGTCCTTACGGTTCGGCGTTTTGTTTCGCTTGGCTGGCGCCACGTGCCGACCCGTAACGAGGGCCTCGGCCACGGCGCGCTGGATACTGAGCCGTGCGTCCAACAATTATTTCTGGTGCACGCCGACGGCCTAACCGGCCGCGCGTTGGACCGGCGCTGTTATGTGTTGCGGCTGGCGCTGGACAAAGCAGTGGCGGACTTGCCCGGAGCCTGCTATTTCCATATCTGCTCATTGGATCGGCGCAGAATCGTCTACAAGGGCCTGCTAACCAATCCACAGCTGCGCCGCTATTATCCGGATCTGTCTGATCCGGTCGTGGTCACGGCCCTCGCCCTGGCGCATTCGCGTTTCTCCACCAATACTCTGGGCAGCTGGGCGCGCGCGCACCCCCACCGCGTAATCGTGCACAACGGCGAGATCAATACCTATCGGGCCAACTTCAATCGTCTGCGCGATCGCGAAGCCGATCTCGACCATCCCGAGATCGGCGCCGAGTTGCGCGCCCTGCGGCCTCTGGTGGAAACCGGGGTCAGCGATACCGAGCTGTTGGACGCCGCTCTCGAACTTTTAATGGCCGGCGGGCGCAGTCTGGAGCATTCGTTACGGATGCTGGTTCCGGAAGCCTGGCACAACGACCTCACCATGGAGCCAGCACGCCGCGCGTGGTATGACTATCACGCCAACCTGATCGAGCCTTGGGACGGCCCAGCGTTGGTGGTCGGCAGCGACGGTGAGCGCGTAGTCGCGGTGCTCGATCGCAACGGCTTCCGGCCTTGCCGCTACGACCTCACCCACGACGGCCGGCTGATCCTGGCCAGCGAGGCCGGCGTGCTGGATCAGCCGGCTACCAATATCCGTGAGCGCGCGCGGCTCGGACCCGGTCAGATGCTGGTCGTGGATCCGGCCGCCGGCGGCCTGCTCGACGCCGAAACCATGCAGCAACGCTTTCGCGGCGCGCATTACGCAAAATGGCTGGCGGGGCGCCCCCGGCTCGCCAGTTTTGCCCCAGGGCGCGACTGCGAGCGCACACCAGACCTGCCGGATCTGGAATCCCACCAGCGAGCGGCAGGCTATTCCTGGGAGGCGCTGGAGCACCTCTTGCGCCCACTCGCCGAAGACAGTAAGGACCCAATCGGCGCGATGGGCGACGATGCGCCACCGGCGGTGCTCTCGGCTACGCCGCGCAATGTCTACGGCTATTTCAAGCAGTTGTTCGCGCAGGTCTCCAACCCGCCTATCGACTACCTGCGCGAGCGCTTGGTCACCTCGCTGGAAAGCGATATCGGCCCACAGCGCAACCTGCTGTCCGCGTCCCGCGCCCATTGCCGCCGTATCCATCTCGACTCGCCGCTGCTGACTAACGGCGAGTTGGCCGCACTGCGTGGCCTTCAGGCACGTGGCTTTGCCCACGACACGCTGGATGCCACGTTCACGCCCGAGCAATCGCTGCCGGATGCGCTCGACGCGCTATGCACCAAAGCCGAGACCGCTGCACGCGACGGCGTCGCCCTGCTGGTACTCTCGGACCGCGCGAGCGGCGCTAGCCGATTGCCCATTCCGGGGTTGCTGGCCGTGGGCGCAGTGCACCAGCATTTGCTGGTCCACGATCTGCGTCTGCGCGTGGCCTTGATCGCCGAAATCGGCGATGCGGCCACCGTCCACCATATATGTACCCTGTTTGGTTTCGGCGCGGACGGCGTCAACCCCTACCTAGCGCTGGCCAGCGTCGGCGCCCTGACCGGCGAGGACGCTGCACTCCCGCGTTATCTGCACGGCCTCGAGGACGGACTGCTCAAGGTCATGTCCAAGATGGGCATCAGCACCCTGGAAAGCTACAAGGGTGCGCAGTTGTTCGAAGCGCTCGGTTTGGCGCCCGAGGTCATCGATCGCTGCTTCACCGGCAGTATTAGCCGAATCGGCGGCAGCGACTTTGCGCAACTCGAAGCGAGCCTGCGCGAAGATCATGCGGCGGCCTGGGCGCCGCCGCTGCCGGACACACCGCGACTGGCCAACGGCGGCGAACTGTACTGGCGTCGCGACGGCGAACACCACGACTGGGATCCGGATACGCTGGGCTTGTTGCAGACCGCGGTGCGTACCCATGACGAACGCGCCTACCGCGCGTTCAGCGAGCGCATCGACCGCCCCGCCGACGGTGCGCGAAATCTGCGCAGCCTGCTGGCGTTCAAGGTCACCGACGCCGTCCCCTTGGAACAGGTCGAGCCCGTCAACGCCATCACCCGGCGCTTTTTCTCCGGTTCGATGTCGCTGGGCGCATTGTCACCCGAGGCGCACGAAACCATCGCTATCGGCATGAACCGGGTCGGCGGTATCGCCCACACCGGCGAGGGTGGCGAGCAGGAGGAACGTTTCGGCACCGAGCGCGAATGTCGCAACAAGCAGATCGCCAGCGGACGGTTCGGGGTCACCGCCGCCTATCTAGCCGCGGCGGAGCAGATCGAGATCAAGATGGCGCAGGGTGCCAAGCCGGGCGAAGGCGGCCAGCTACCCGGCCACAAGGTGGCCGGCTTGGTGGCCGAACTGCGCCATATGACGCCGGGCGTCGGTCTGATCTCACCACCGCCGCATCATGACATCTACTCGATCGAGGACCTGGCGCAGTTGATCCACGACCTGCGCGCCGCCAATCCGAACGCCGAAATCCAGGTCAAGCTGGTCTCTGCGCCGGGCGTCGGTACGATTGCCGCCGGCGTGGTCAAGGCCGGCGCCGATGCCATTCTCATCGCCGGTGATGCCGGCGGCACCGGTGCGGCGGCCAAGACCTCCATCAAATCCGCCGGCTTGCCGTGGGAACTGGGGCTGGCCGAAGCCCAGCAGGTGCTGGTGGCCAATCGGCTGCGCTCGCGCGTCCACCTGCGAACCGACGGCGGTCTCAAGACCGGTCGCGACGTCGTGGTTGCCGCCCTTCTAGGCGCGGAAGCCTACGGTTTCGGCATGGCCGCGGTGATTGCCGTGGGCTGCATCATGCTGCGCAAATGCCACTGCAACACCTGCTCGGTCGGAGTCGCCACCCAGGATCCGGAATTGCGCAAGCTGTTCCCTGGCCAGCCCGAGCATATTGTCAACCTCATGCGTTTCATCGCGGCCGACGTACGCGGGCATTTGGCCGCCCTCGGCGCGCGCAGCCTGGACGAGATCATCGGCCGGGTCGATCTACTGGCACAAGTGGACGCGGATGCGGCCGACCTGCACGGCCTAAACCTGAGCTGCGTACTGCGGCAGCCCGAGGGCGACGACGACCGCCGTTGTCGGGCGCTGCCGCAGCAACGCGCCGCAGACCGCGTGGATACCGCGTTCATCGAACGCGCTCGGCCAGCACTGGAACGCGGCGAATCCGTCACGATCAACGACTGCATCGACAACCGCGACCGCAGCGTCGGCACGCGCCTCAGTTATTGGCTGACCCATCGCCACGGCAGTGCGGGCCTGCCGGACGCCACCCTGCGTCTTGTTCTGGACGGCGTTGCGGGCCAAAGCCTGGGTGCCTTCGTCAACCGCGGCATACAAATCCAAGTGATTGGTGCAGCCAACGATTACGCCGGCAAGGGTTTGTCCGGCGGGCGCCTCATCCTGCGCGCGCCCGCCGACGCCGGTTTTGATCCTGACGCCAGCGTCATTCTCGGTAACGCCGCGCTCTACGGCGCCACCGGCGGTGAGTTCTATGCCCAGGGTGCGGCCGGCGAACGCTTTGGCGTGCGCAATTCCGGCGTCCTGGCGGTGGTGGAAGGATGCGGCGATCATGCCTGCGAGTACATGACCGGCGGCGCGGTGCTGATCCTCGGCCGCCTCGGGCGTAACTTTGCGGCCGGCATGAGCGGCGGGGAGGTCTTTCTGCCGGCCGATGCGCACGCTGCGCTCGATTCATTGGACGACGGTTTTCAGGTCGAGGCGCTCTCAGAACCGCGCGATCTCGCGCTCGTCGAGCGGTTGCTGCGCAACCAGTCGTATTACACCGGCAGCCGGATCGCCGATGATCTGTTGGTGCAATGGCCGGACCGCGCTGAACGGCTGTGCAAGATCACCCCGGTCGGTTATGCCGAGGCCGTCGCTGAACAAGTCGCGGCGGGCAACGACCCGCGTGTGGCCTTGCCGCCGGCTGCCGGGGACGCTGTCGCTGACGGGGAGACATCATGAGCAATGAAAACCATCCCGGCGGCTATCGCCAGCACGACCGCGAGCCGATCGGCTACCGCGCACCGGCCAAGCGCCGCCAGGACCATCAGGAAATCTACGCCCCCGATTGGGACGAGTTGCAGCTGCGGGAACAGGCCACGCGCTGTATGGACTGCGGTGTCCCCACCTGCACGTCGGGCTGTCCGATCGGCAACATCATTCCAGACTGGAACGATCTGGTCAGCCGCGGCGACTGGCGTACCGCCCTGGCCCGCCTGCACGCGACCAACAACTTCCCCGAGTTCACCGGCTATGCCTGCCCGGCGCCCTGCGAGGACGCCTGTACACTGAACTACAACCTGCAGCCGGTCACGATCAAGGATCTCGAGCGCGCGATCGTCGACCGCGGCTGGGAGGCCGGCTGGATCGTGCCCCAACCGCCGCCTGAGCGCAGCGGGCTGCGCGTCGCGGTGGTCGGCAGCGGGCCCGCCGGTCTGGCCTGCGCGCAACAGCTCAACCGCGCCGGTCACCGGGTCACGGTCTTTGAGCGCGATGACGCGCCCGGCGGGCTGGTCTGCTACGGCATCCCTGACTTCAAGTTCAGCAAGGACAAGCTGGAACGCCGTATCGGCCAGCTTACGGCCGAGGGTATTGTGTTTCGCTGCAGTACCGAACTCGGGCGCGACGTGTCGTTGAGCGAACTACGCGCCGGCCACGACGCCGTGGGCCTGACCATCGGCGCGCTGCATCCGCGCGATGTCGAGTTACCCGGACGCGAGCTGGATGGAATCCATTTCGCCATGCCCTATCTGGTACGCGAAAACCGCCGCCAGGCCGGGCGCGAGCAGACCGAGGGCCCGGACGCAGCCGGTCGCAACGTCATCGTGCTGGGCGGCGGCGACACCGGCGCCGACTGCGTGGCCACTGCACTACGCCAGGGTGCGGCCAGCGTCACCCAGATCAATATCAACGAACGACCGCCGCGCGAGCGCGCAGACGACAATCCCTGGCCGCTCGTGGCACGCACCTATAAAACCAGCTATGCGCTGGCCGAAGGCGCCGACGACGAATTCTCACTCGACACGCTGGCTTTCGAGGATAACGACGGCAACGGTCATGTGGACTGTCTGCACACCGAGCGCGTGCGCTGGGTCCGCGATCAACGCGGTCGCCGCGTCGACAAACACGTCCACGAAGCCGATCGACGGCTGCCCACCGAGCTGGTGCTGGTAGCCATCGGTTTTTCACGCCCCCAGACCGAGGCGCTGAACGCCCCGGAACTGGCACTCGACGACAACGGCACCTTTGCCACCGACGGCCAAATGATGACCTCTGTGCCCGGCGTGTTCGCTGGCGGCGACTGCAATATGGGGCACTCACTGCTGGTCTGGGCGATCGGCGAAGGCCGCGATCTCGCCCGCTCGATCGACCAATACCTGGCCGGCACCTCGCGTCTGCCGCCCAGCCTGCGCACCTCGCATCGGCCGCTACAACCCGACAGCTGGGATCTAACGGGATGACGTGGCCGGGGCTCGCCATCGCCGTACACCTACTGGCGGTCCTATGGTGGATCGGTGGCCTCGCGTTCGTGACGTTGGTGCTGCTGCCCGCGCTGCGTGCCGAGTTCAACGACCAATCACACGCCCTGCTGAGCGCCATCGAACGCCGTTTCGCACCGCAAGCACGCCTGGCAGTGGTCCTGGTCGGCGCTTCGGGGATCTATCTCCTGTGGGCTTTTGATCTGTGGCGGGTCCTGGGTCAACTATCGTTCTGGTGGCTGGACGCGATGATCGGCTACTGGCTTGTCTTCGCGATGATCCTCTTCGTGATTGAACCCTTGGGGGTTTTACAGCGCCTGATTTTTGTCGGGCAGGATCCGGCGATCGCATGGCGACGTTTCCACGCGCTGCACGCTGTGTTGTTGGGTCTGGCTGTGATCATCATCGCCGCCGCCACCGCCGGTAGCCATGGCTTCTGAATGGTGCTCGCCTGGCGAAGTCGCCCGCACGCGCCTGCTTGCAAGCATAAAGGCGTACCCGCGATGCTTTTCGAATACCCCATAACAAAGACGAGGCGCGAACCCATGACCGATTCATCGATTGAAAGCGATCTCTTGACAGAGGCCTTCTTCACAGGACTGCCGCCAACGGCGATCACATTTCTGGCCGGCTGCGCCAGTCAGCGACAAATCCACAAGGACGACATTCTGTTTCATCATGGCCAGCGCGCCGACCGGTTCTATCTGCTGCAACACGGCTGTATCAGCATCGAGGTCGTCGCCATCGAGGGCCCGTCACTCGAGTTGCAAAGCCTGGGCCCGGGCAAAATTCTGGGCTGGTCATGGCTGATCCCACCCTACTCTTGGCATTTCCAGGCCCGAGTCGAAGAACCGGGCCACGTCATTGAATTCGACGGAGAGGCGATCTTGGCGCATTGCGAAGCAGATGCCGAGTTCGGCTATGCATTGCTCAAACGCTTCTCCGCCCTGATGTCCCGGCGCTTGGAGTATGCCCGGGAAAAAATGATGAACGAATGGCGACCGCCTGGTTTTGCCTGAATCCGACCGGTCCCCGGGAGGGACTCATGACGAATATATCGCGCGATGTGACGGCCTGCGACGCACTGGTCGTCGGTGCGGGTCGGGCCGGCCTGGCCACCGCGATTCGTATCAAACCCAAAGATGCCGACAAACATGTCTGCGTGTTGGAAAAAGCCTCCGAAGTCGGCGCGCACAGCCTGGCCGGTGCCGTAATCGAGACCCGTCCGCTCGACGAGTTCCTGCCCGACTGGCGCGACGACCCGCCCTCGATCTGCGTGGAAGCGGTCGCCGATGAATTCTGGATGCTGAAAAAAGACGGCGCACACAAACGACCGACACCGCCGCAGCAGAAAAACCATGGCAACGTCATCGTCTCGATCGCCAACATGATGGCCTGGCTGGCGCCCAAGGCCGAAGCGCTGGGGGTCGAAATCCACCCGGGTTTTTATGCAGCCGAAGCCGCGTTCGACGACAACGGCGTAGTCAAGGGCGTGCGTACACCGGATATGGGCCTGGACCGCCAGGGCCACAAGAAAAACAGCTACGCGCCCGGCATCGAGATTCATGCCACGATTACGATCTTAGCCGAAGGCTGTCGCGGCAACTGCACCAAGCAACTGATCAAACATTTCGAGCTCTACAAGGACTGCGACTCCCAGACCTACGGCATCGGCTTGAAGGAGCTCTGGAAAGAGCTGGAAGACCGCGCCCAGCCGGGCTTGATCCAGCACACCATCGGCTGGCCGTTGAGCAACGACACCCATGGCGGCAGCTTCATCTATCATCTGGACGACGACCGCATCGCCATCGGTTTCGCGGTTGGTCTCGATTATGCCGATCCACGTTTCAGCCCCTTCGAGGCATTCCAGCAGTTCAAGCATCATCCGAAGATCAAGCCGCTACTCAAGAGCGGCGACATTGTGTCGTTCGGTTCCCGTGCGCTGGTCGAGGGCGGCTGGCAGTCGTTACCGAAATGGAAATGCCCGGCGCGATCATCGTCGGCGACGCCGGCTGCGGCACGCTGAACGTGCCCAAGATCAAGGGCATCCATACCGCGATGCGCTCGGGCATCATCGCCGCCGACCATATTGTCGCGACCGGCGAGGCCAAGGGCTACAACCCCGCACCGAGAACCTCCGATGTCGCCCGCGAATTCAAGCAAGTCCGCAACATCCGTCCAGGTCTCATGAAGGGCAAGTGGTTCGGTCTGGCCAACGCGGTCTGGGAAACCGCGGTCAAAGGCCGATCGCCCTGGACGCTGACCAATCACACCGACCATCTCGCAACACAAAAACTATCTGAACTGGAAAGCGCCACGCCCGACGAAACGCAGGGCTATGGCAAGCGCGATCTGGCGCCGCGCGATCGGCTAGCCTCGTTGTATTACCGCCCAGGCCGAACACGACGAAGATCAGCCAGTGCATCTGCAGGTTGCCGACCCCGAAATCTGCGTGACCCGCTGCTCGGTCAAATACGGCAACCCGTGCACCCGTTATTGCCCGGCGGCAGTCCATGAAATTGTCAAAGATTCACAGGGCGCGCTGGACCTCAAGATCAACGCCTTTCACTGCCGAAAATATCAACTGGATTACGTCGGAAGGCGGATCTATGCCAAATTGCTATAATTTATGAACTTACCACTCAAGCTATTCAGTATCCATGAGTTACGAAACGTGATCGATGAGTTGAAGTGCACGAAGTACATGCGTCGCTTACCGCCGGGCACAAGCCAGTGGAACCGGATCGAACATCGGATGTGCCCTACATCACAAATAACTGCGACCGCTGACCTTTGATCAATCACGACGTGGCGGTCAATTTGATTGACTGAACCACAACGATCGACGAGCTCCATATTCGCTCGCAGCTGACAAACGATACCTATGCGTCGGGGATCAAAGTCAGTGATTTCGGCTTGGTGATCAAGCACGACGCGTTTATCGAGACTGGAACTATCACTCGATTCTCCGGGTCCCTATCGACTTTTCACGGAACATTCAAGTTATTCTCACTGGAGTCCAAAATATGATTCAGAGGTTGTCTTCCTCGGTTCGTAGGTCACAGGCAGCGCACCACTTGCGCGAAGAACAGCCCACAGCGGCTGCGCATAGTACTCTGGCCACGTGATGCCGATCCTCACCGACACGTTCAACCGACCGTTGCGGGATCTACGTATTTCGCTAACCGATCGCTGTAATTTTCGCTGCACTTACTGCATGCCACGGGAACTGTTCGGCGCCGAGCATTTTTTCCTCCCGGGGAATGAGCTACTCGATTTCGACGAAATCGAGCGGGTCAGCCGCATCGCCGCCGGATTGGGTGTGACCAAGTTGCGGCTGACAGGTGGCGAACCGTTGCTGCGCCGTAATATCGATGTGCTTATCTCGCGTCTGGCGACGGTCAACGGTATAGACGATATCTGCCTTACCACCAACGGCTCTTTGCTGACTGCTAAGCGCGCCCGCGAGCTCAAGGCTGCCGGATTAAATCGCGTCACTCTGAGTCTGGATGCGATCGATGATCGAAGATTCAAGGCAATCAACGACGTCGGCTTCCCGACGTCCAAGGTGCTCGAGGCCATTGATAATGCGACCGGCGGTGGCCTGTCGCCGGTCAAGGTCAACTGCGTCATCCAACGCGGCGTGAATGACGATCAGATTTTGCCGATGGCCGAGGCCTTCCGACATACGGAGGTGGTGCTGCGCTTTATCGAATACATGGACGTCGGTGCCACCAACGGCTGGCGCTTGGACGATGTGGTGTCGGCCCGTGAAATCATGGACACCATCCGAACCCGTCATGCCATTACTCGGCAGCCGGCCACCCAGCCCGGTGAGACCGCTAACCGCTGGCGCTACGACGACGGCGCGGGCGAGATCGGCATCATCGCCTCGGTCTCGATGCCGTTTTGCGGCGGCTGCACGCGAGCGCGTCTGTCGGCTATTGGAGAACTCTATACTTGTCTATTTGGTCTGCGCGGCCACGACCTACGCACGTCGCTGCGCTCCGGTGCCACTGACGCGGACCTGGCTACTCTGCTTGGCAGCATCTGGAACATTCGTGACGATCGTTATTCCGAGCGCCGAAGCGAAGAAACGACTCATCGCCACGCGGGCTTTAACAGCCGCGTCGAGATGTCCTATATCGGGGGATAATCACCGCCGGCACGTCTTCCGCGATACAATCTCAACCACATCAATGACGTAGAGTACATCTGGGGCTCTACCGCAAAGTGCGCGTCCACATCCTGCAGCGCTACTTCAGACGTCAGAGCGCTCGATCGCCGCATGAAGAGGACAAACGGTGTGAGCCAACTCGAGCCGTGCATATTGTGTTGAGACCACACAATCGAAAACGTCCGGTCGACAACCCCAATGGGAAGTCGAAACAGCCTGCCATTCAACCCGTCTAAATCCTTCTACAGCTTGCATTCCCATAGAATTTCAAGACGCATCCGCGCACTGCGAAGCTAACGCTGGATTCGGGTATCTATTGCTCAAGCTCTTATTGATCCTGATGTCCGACGCCTGGGGTTTGTCCGGAAATGATTGCGTCTACGACTTTGCACGATACGCCGTACACCACCCGTCGGCGTTAACCAGCTTGCCACCGAAAATCTCACACGGGCCGTACTGATCACCGTCCTTGCCTCGGTAGAAGACGCAGTTGGCGCATACTTCGCCTTTCTTGTATCTGCTGGCCGTTTCCTGAGTCGCGTCTTCCCGATAGTGAAGCTGTTTGGCAAAGGCCCCATGCTCAGAAACCTTCGCCGGCGCCGCGAGCGCGACCGAATCCACAGCGCAGAATCCCAAAGCGATCGTTCCAACACAGGCACGCACGGCCGAAACCAGAAATTGGCGCCGTGACGGGTTTTCCACCTTGCTTTTCATCAGTTCTCTCGTTCGCTGTTGAGAGTCAGGACGTCCGGCAAGCGGCGCACTATGCTTCCAGACAAGAGCAAACCATAGTCCGACCACAGCGCGACTCTATGCATTATCGGTCTCTAGCATCCGATCGGTGACACGAATAACCGCCGGATCGTCGGCGTGCTCGGTCAGCATCCGCCGAACCCTGTCTTGCCAAGCGGCGCCGAACGCCGCCTGTTGCTCGGCATCCGCGCGATTTTGCATCACGAGTGCCATCAACTCGTGCAGGTTGGCGGTAACCGGCACCGCGTCCACATGAAACGCGACCGCCACCGCTGCGGCGGTATCAACACGGGTGACGCAAACCGTGTTTTCCTCAGATGTAGCACTTGTGGCGAAACTCAGCAGGCCGTTGCGCGCAAATCGGCCACCGATGCCTCTGAAGCCGCCATCACCCGCCGCGCCCGTCAATAGCGTGAATATTTGCGCAACCACGCCGACGGTGCCATGCGTGGCCGGTGCCGGCATATGTACGGCAATCGCACCGCGCTCAGCCGGGCCGCCCGGGTAGAGTGCGGCAAGCGCTGCGCGACCGGCCAGGAAAGCACCCGCCACGGTCGGGCAGGAATGCCCGGCCAACCGTACCGCGTCCTCATAGCGATACTCGATCAGGCCGGTATCGGTCGCGCCGAGCAGCTGTGCCAAAGGATCGCGCACCTGCACAGTTGGCGCATGGTCGAAAAATTCCGGGAAACTCATTTCGGTTCTCGTTAGATAGTTATTGTTCGATAGATGCCGCTTAGCTCAGTCGCGATTGTGCATACACGCCATTAGGATTCCAGCCTCGCCTCAAGGGTGATGTCAGCATTGAACAGCTTGGAGACCGGACAGCCCACTTTGGCACCATCGGCCGCCGCCCCGAACGCCTCCTGATCGGCACCCGGTATCCGCGCATGTACGTCTAGATGTACCGAGGTAATCGTGAAGCCACCGTTGTCCGGCTCGACGGTAACCGTCGCCGTGGTATCAATCCGCTCCGCCGTGAGACCCGATTCGCCCAGTACCAGCGACAGCGCCATGGAATAACAGCTGGCATGCGCCGCCGCCAACAGCTCTTCGGGACTGGTACCGGCTCGGTGTTCGAAGCGGTTACCAAAAGAATACGGTGCGCCAGAGATTAGTCCGCTTTCGGCAGAGATCGTCCCCTTGCCGTTCTTAATGCCGCCTTCCCAGACGGCTGCTGCATTACGCTTCATCGGGATCTCGCCTTGTGATTTGTAACCAAGCGTAATGCAGGGCACGCGAGCAAACCTTGATGCGCATCAAGCCGGCACTAGATTTCTCCGGGTATCAGGGCTATCAGCGCACCAACGCCACGCCCCGACTGACGCTGGGCGATTTTCGACCCAATTCTTAGGACGGACCGCGCGCCGCGGATTTACCGGCCACCGCCATGTGCCGGAGCAGTCCGAACAGCGTGATCCCCCACGCCAGCAGGGCGAGACAGAAAAAGATATCTGGAATGAACCACAAGAACGACAGCTTCATGGATCGACTCATGTGTTCGGTAGCAGCCGCGTACATGCCAAGGGGAAACACTAGTCCCCAATACAGCGGGTTATAGACGAGCGGAACACGTCGGATGACGTGCTGCCAGAAACCAAGCAACAACAGCAGTGGAATCCACCAACTCCCGACGGCCCAGTAGAACACCGTCATGCCCTCGAGAAACGGTCTTACTGAATGTAAATAAGGCGCGTGTGCGCTGTTCGTAATAAGTAGCGACCCGGCGAGTGTGGAGATCGCGGTCGCGCCCATATCGATCCAGTAGGTCGGCATCAGATCGGCCGGCACCAGTTCGAAAAAGAAATAGCGATAGAAGATGAGCGTGCTCACCCAGACATAGAGCATGCCGCCGGCCAGCCACATTGCCAGCGCAAGAAAATTCAAATCGAGCCGAAACGGTTGCGGCCAATGAGCGCCAATATCGGCTGCGAGCACTGCGATCGACTGGGTGGCGACCACGATGAGCAACCAACCACCATTGATGCCGCTGGCGAGCGTTGACTTGTCCGACCTGATCGCCAGGCTCGCCAACACGGTATAGCTCAAGCCAAGCCACAGCAGGCTGGCGAGCACAAAAAGTGCAGTCGCGACCCAATAGGCATATTCGATCGCCACGCACTGGCCGCCCAACACGCTGGTCGCCGCGATCCACGTAAAATAGCCTGGCCCGCGGGCCGCATCGGTCATATCGGCAAGCATGCGGCGGGTAAACCAGGTCAAGCGCAGACCATTGAGCAGCCATAGGACGGCGTAGAACACTCCGTTGAGGTATAACAGCGCACGGCCGACAAGATGCAGACCCAACATATGCGCGGCAATCGAAATGATGCCGGTCGCCATCACCAGGGCAAAATATGCCGGCGGCAGATCGCGTGCGGCGGCGGTTAACAATTTCACGAGGCACCCCTCGGCGATTAACCAATATGATCCGGATAGCCTACCCGGCCGTACCGCTCGGATCATCGTCGCCGCGTCTCCCGTCATTCGGAAACCGTGTGAGGGAACCACCACATCGGTTTGAAACCCGATTCGCCCTTTATCACCGTCACAAACGTTTCGGCTCGTTTCCGCCGGTGCCGTGGTGTGACCGGCACCGGCGGAACGCACCATGCCGCCGAATCGGGCTCCCGCCACGCCAGGCGCACGACACGGTTGCGCTATTTGACCACCATCTCACGCACCGCATTGCGGGCCGCTTTCCCATCGCGCTGATCCCGCAGCAAGCCGCCAAGTATTCCCTAGAATCAAGCAGCCTCTGATTCATGGCAAGGGTTTGCGACTCGGGTTTCAGATCGCAACGATAGCGCTATTCAAATGGCTCGCGACCGGCAGCAATGTACTCGAGCCGCGCGGCGTGCGCTGCCCGAGCTGCCCGATGCAGCGCCGGCCCGAACGAGATTCGGACCGGGTCGATGTCGACAAGCCGGGCAAAGCCCGGACCGTGAGGCCGGCAAAGCAGGTTGATTCGCCCGTCGAAGGCTACCATCAATTCATTGATGGCCTGCTAGTCTTCGACAAGGATTGGGTAAATGCAGTCGGCACCGGACTCAAGGTAGCGCTGACCGCGCTGTATCGCCTCGGCGACCTGCTCGGCGGGCTCACCACGGCCCTGCGAGAACACATCCACGCGGGCCTTGATGACCAGAACGACGCCCGCCGCGACTGCCGCTGCGCGAACTGCCGCCAGGTATTCCGCCTGGAGAACCGCATCGCGGAGACCGCCGGCACCGTGATCGGAATCCTAGAGGTTACAACCGGCGGCGCCGAACGATTTCAGGCGCTCGACCAACTCCGCCGGCTCAAGTCCGTCGCCGGCCTCGGCATCGACGGTGACCGGCAGTGTCGTCACGCGTGCGATCCGCTTGGCCATATCGAACATCTCGCCTACCGGGGCTGCCTCGTGGTCGGCGTAGCCGAGAACCGCCGCAATGCCGGCACTGCCGGTCGCTATCGCTGCAAATCCAGCCTTCTCCACCGCCCGCGCGCTCGCGGCATCCCAGACGTTGGGCAGAATCAACAGGTTGCCGGGCCGATAATACGAACGCAAAAGCTGCGCCTGTTCTGCCTGACTGGCGGCTGCTCGTATCATTACCGGCCTCCGACTAGTGGCCCGCGCCGGGCTCGGCGCGGCTATTTCGATCCACTCTCGCCTTTGAACGCGTCGAACGCCAGATGCGAATGGGCGACCGCGCCGCCGGCACGCATCTCTGCGGCCACCCAAATAGCTTCCATCAGTTCGGCTTCGGTCGCACCCTCACGCTTGGCGGCCGGGGCGTGACTACGAATGCAATAAGGACACTGGGTCACATGGGCAACCGCAACCGCGATCAGTTGCTTTGTCTTCGCATCCAGCGCCCCCGGCGCGAAAACCGTCTTGCTAAAATGGCGCCATGCGTCCTCGATATGGGGGGCGAGCTGCTGGCGATGCTGTCTCGGTGTTTGTGTCATGTCGTTCACTCGCTGCCTGAACAATATCTCTCTACAACCGTACCCGAGCTGACGCTTCGGGCTCCGCGCACTTTCCACGCGTCGATATCCGGGCGTTAGGAATGAACCCGCCGGCAAACGCAACGCTCAAGGTGTGGCCGTCATATAGGCGTCGAGTTCGCTCTTTAACAGCGCCGTATATTTCGCGTCAGGCGGATTGTTGGTGATGGACTCCTGCCACTGATTCACCGCGGCCCAGTCCACCTCGTCCAATCGATCGCGGGCCCACGCAAAAACCGTCTGTTCCTCGTGGCGCATATGCGCAAGGTTCAAATCGATGTAGTCTCGCGCGGCCTCGATAAGTGCCGCTCGCGATACCGGTTGGTCATGAAGTGCCTCATCCAGCCGAGCCCGGAGAAGACCTGTGCCGGCAATCAATTCGGCGTGCTCGGTAAGCGCCTGCTCCGCGCCGAGCAATCGCGGCATGCCGTGGCCTATGAGATCCTCGAACATGCGGTCTTCCAACGGATGATGCACCCGATTGAAGTACTCCGAGTAATGCTGGGCGATGTCGTGCATCAACTGGTGGTCAGCGGCGTCGCCGCGCTCGCAGCACGCCAGCTCGCGTTCGAACAGGGCCAGCAAATTGCGCAGCCGATCATGATCCAGGATCAGGTGGTCGAGAACAGTCGCCATAGCCGTTTCTCCCGATGAAGTCATACCGCGTCAGACGGTCATATACTAAGTCGGCAATGCCCGGAACGCCTTGATATGGGTCAAGCGGTGCGCGACAACGAGCGGCAGGTTCTCCTGGCTGGCCAATCAACGCATTTTCAAGGCGAGGGATTATAAACCGCCGGGTTCGGCGCCCCGCTCACTTCGATCTCCGCCAGCAGCCCCTGGTGGACCACCCGGCTGAGCGCGTGATCGACCAACTTGATGGTCTCGGGCACCGGCAGCGCCATATCGCCGACAAAGCAGCTCCCCGGCGGTACCGGCTGGGTCTGGATGTATTTGAGCGGCGGGTTGGCGAGAGCGCCCTGCGGCCAGCAACGGGCCCAGACGTTGCCGATGGGATGGAAGCTGGACAGCAGATTGGGCCCACCAGAGACCATGAAAACACGGATCGTCTCGCCCACCCTGGCGTGCAGTCGACCCAAACGGTCCGGCGTGTACCCATCCACCGCCCCGTTGAACACCACATAATGCGGTTGCTCGCGAATCATCGCCGGATCATCGAAGTGTAATAACCCCTTACTCCCGAACGGCTCTCGCGTATAAAGTTCGTGCTGGCCAAGATAAAACTCGCGATCAACCGGCGGCAAACCCTCATGCGGCTCGACCACAATCATGCCGAACATACCGCGGCTGATATGTTCGTCCAGGTTAGGCACTGCACAGTGGTAGATGAAAGCACCCGGGTACAAACACTTGAAGCGCACGGCCTTGCTCTGGCCGCCCGGCACGACCAGCGTGGCCGCCGAACCGCCGCCTGTTCCATAGACCGCGTGCAGGTCGATACTGTGGGGCCGAGTATTGGTGCTCGGACTGGTCAGCGTGAGCGTCACGGTATCGTCCTGACGCACGCGTAAAAAAGGGCCGGGCACTTGCCCGTTCCAGGTCATGAAGTCAAATCGCGCACCGTTATCGAGGCACGCCGTAACCTCGCGCGCCATGAGTTCGATATCGTGATGGACCGCATGATCGCGCGTGATGGGTTGGGGCACGCGCCTCGCATCCGCTGCGATGCTGTTACCCACGCCCAGGATCTCAGACCCGGCGTCGCTGTCAGACGTGCGCGCCGGCGTACTAGGCGTCGCGGCAGACGCGCCGCGTAGCAATCCGCCGGTAGCGCTCAGCAGAACCGCGCCCGCCCCGGCGATTCGCAGGAATTGGCGACGCGCCAGGTCGGTGGGTCTGGGTCTCGGGTCTTCCATGCCAAATGCCATCAGATTAACGGTCGAAAATCTACAAAAAATCGCCCCGCCGTACCTTGACGCACGTCAAAAAATCGTCATCGCCCGCCGCTCGGCCCAAGTCAGCACATCAGATCGGCTGCGCGGTCCGAGCCAGTGCATGCCGATCGATGTACCGCACTCTGCTCAGATTAGAGATGAATCCCTGCCCGGCCAAGACTCAGTCGATACAACAATCTCAGCAGTCGCGATATCGATGTTTTCCAGCTCGAGGCGTATCTAGCCAGCTCATGGGGCAAGTATTTCGTGGCCGCGCACAGGCCACGGCGAGCTTCGCTGACTGACCGTTCGCGGTATTTTTTCACTGACTGCACGTGGTCGATCTTGTCCCAAACCGCCAAGGTTTCGTGTGAATTCGTCCCGCGTTAGAAGACGTTGGCCGCGCACGGAAAAGCGCTTTGCTAGGCCTCTTTCGACCCGGCTTCGACAACCAATCGTTCACCGACAGGAAGCGCTTGTCGTGCCGGGTTTATCTCGACGGTGGACTGCCACACGAGGCCGGCCCTATCGGCATTTCATGGCGGCCGGCGTATGCTGATGCGGCAGCGAGCCTGTCGTAGTTTTAGGAACGAAGCACACGACGACTCCACAAGGGAAAACCACGTCAGGACAAGCGGGTATCAGTCGTTGAGCTCGCTATTTTTATTATCTGCATCATCCTCCAGCCCAAATGTCTGTCGGATCGACAGGATCGCCGTCTGCTGTGTCTGGCGCGCAGCCGCCCCGTGCAATGCGTCCATCGGTGCGTGGAGTAAACGATTGGTCAGATGCCGGGAGAGAGAGTCGAGGACCTCTTCGGCCGGTATGCCACGGGCCAGTTGGCGCTGGGCGCGTCCCAAGGCCACGCGCCGATGCGCGTCGGCGTTCTCGCGCAGCTTTCGGATAGTGGGCACTACTGACCGGGTGCGCAGCCACCGCTCATAAGACTGAACACCATGATCGAGTATGGATTCGGCTTGGTGCACGGCGCTCTTGCGGCTGCGCATGTTGGCCCGGGCCAGGCGTCCCAAATCGTCGGCCGAGCGCAATTCAACCCCCGGGATATCACCGGCCGCCGTCTCGATATCCGCCGGAACCGCCAAATCCAGCAGCAGTTGCGGTTTGTCGCCGCGGCGATAACGGGCACCGCGCACCATTCCGGCAGACAGCACGGGCGCTGGCGCTCCCGTCGTGCTGATGATTATATCCGCCCCGGCAACGGCGTTCGGCAGCTCGCCCAGCCCGATGGCCGTGGCCCCGAACCGCGCTGCCAGAGTCTGCGCTCGTTCCACGTCGCGATTGGCGACCGTAACCTGCCCGACATGGCGAGAGGCTAGATGCCGCACCACCAGTTCCGCGTTCTCACCGGCGCCGATCACGAGCGTACTGACGTTAGCGTGGCAATCCATGAGCTGCGTAATCTGCGAGACCGCCGTGCCCGCGAGCGAGACCGGACAGCGGCCGATACCAGTGTCGGTTCGCACGCGTTTGGCCATGCCCCAGGCATGCTCGTTCAGGCGCGACAACAGGGGCCCGGCACAGCCGCTTTCGCGAGCCTGACTAAAGGCGCGCTTGAGCTGGCCAAGAATCTGCGTTTCGCCGATCACAGCCGAATCGAGCCCCGATGCGACCCGGAACAAATGCTTGACGCTATCCGTGCCCTGATACTGGTAAAAATAAGGGTGAAGGGCGCTAACCGACAACCCGAACCACTCCGCCAGACCGCTGAGCAGCGACGCGCTGTCGCCATCCTCCAGAACCGCATATATCTCGGTACGATTGCAGGTGTTGAGCACCATGCATTCGGCTACACCCGGCAATGAATGTAGATGTTGCAGCGCCCGCAGCCGATCCGCGGACGCCATGGACAGCTGCCCGCGGACCTCCACCGTCGCCGTCCGGTGGCTCAGTCCGAGCACCCATAAACGATTCAGTAGCTGCTGCGTATCGTGGCAGACCGTTTGATTGGCGGCTTCGTGAGCGTTCAGAATAGGTTTAGGCCTTGAGTTCTCATGTGCCAATGGCGACTCCTGTGTCTTACACGCGACCCGCGTACAGCCACCTACCGTGACGTGTCCCCGAGGTTAAGTGATCTCGCCGCCGAGTTACTTGATCTATATCAACTACGGTTCAAAGTCGACGAGGCGGGGCCCAGCGCGATAAGCTCACCCCGCCCCTCATAGCAGCCACGAGTCGCGAGACGATTGAAAGTCGGGGCCTGGACTGTGTTCGGACAAATAGTCCAGTAAAACTGTTTAGCAGTCGTGGGCGCCGAGTTTGGGCACGCCGCCACCTACGTCCCGGCCAAGCCGACGATCCCTAGAGCCACCCGCCATCGCGCTGAAAATGATGCAGACATCCATGATGTCTAGGACAAGAAAACTAGTCTGCTTGACCGCACACCGTCAGAATAGACCCTAAATACATAACCAACGGTGAGGTTATCGTGAACGAATAGACTCGCATCGAAGCAGAAGCCGAAGCGTTACGTGGTCTGATCAGGCATCTACAGAACCGCACCGACGTACAGAACATCGATCTGAGGAAATTGGCTGGTTTCTGCCGCAATTGTCTGGCCAAATGGTATCGTGACGAAGCCGAGCTGCACGGCATTTCGCTTGACTACGATCAAGCTCGTGAGCACATCTACGGCATGTCCCATACTGATTGGAAGGACCGTTATCAGGTCGCGGCCGGCGCGGAGCAAAAGCAGGCGTTCGAATCGACGCGATCGGCGCACGCCGATACCCGCGGCGGTAATTAGCGCGAAATCGGGCCAAGTGCCGTATCGCACGTGAGGCGCGACGCGAAGCACCTGCGACATGTAAAAGTCGCGAAGTAAGCCAGATTGGCGCGAGTGTACGTATTCCGGCCCATCGTGACCGCCAATTCATGGTGACGAATCGGCCAAAAACGTCTCCACCGGCGGTATCTGACGTCGGCCGAGAATGCGTTGAAAGGTCTTCCCGATAGCCGCTGCTTTCGCCTCTGTGTTCGGGGCGCAAAGTAGCTGGAAGCCAACCGGTAGCCCCTGCCCCTCGGTCAGCGGAACGTTGGCGCCGCACAGGCCGAAAATGTTGCCGGGCTGACTGCAGCGCGTTACGGCCCCCGCCAGTCTTGTCCCGTCCTCGGGGTCGGCGAAGTCCGCGACGGGTAGCGGGGGTACCGCGCAAGTGGGGCTGATCCAACCGTCCACCCTTTGCAGGCGCGCCTGCATGATGTCACGCAGCGCCTGATGCCGACGGATAGCCTGTATGTATTCGTCGGCGCGCATGTCCAGCGCGGCAGCGATGCGGGCAGCGACCACCGGGTCCATGTCGCCGCGATGTGTCTTGAAGCGCTCCCGCCCGACTGTTGCCAGCACTTCGCTGCCGAGGATAGCGGGTATGAGTCGCTCACGTTCTTCAGCCTCGGGCAGCGGGACGTCTTCGATCGTGACGCCGGCAGATTGCAATCGCTCGACCGCGGTTTCGAACGCCGCGTGGACGTTGGGGTCGATCTGCTCGTCCATGTAGCCGCGTATGCGGCCAAGGCGCAGCGTGGCGGGCGGGGGCGCCGGCCAGATTACGTGGGTGTCCGGCGTCAGGGCCGCAAGAGCGGTGGCCGCATCGTCAGCGTCGCGGGTGAGCAAGCCGATACTGTCGAGGGTCGTCGATAGAGGGAACACGCCTTGTGTCGGCCAGAGTCCGACGGTCGTCTTCAGCCCGAAGATGCCGCAGAGCGCGGCCGGTACCCGGACCGAGCCGCCCGTGTCGGTGCCGATGGCAAAGGCGCATAGGCCGGCTGACACAGCGACCGCCGATCCGCTGCTGGAGCCACCCGGCAAGCGATGTATCCCGGCGTCCCAGGGATTCCACGGCGTGCCCCGGACCGAATTGATGCCGGCTGCGCCGAAGGCACATTCGACGGTCCGGGTAGTACCCAGAATGACGCAGCCAGCGCGCTTGAGGGCTTTCACGAACGGGCCTTCGGCACCGATGGCGTCGTCCAAAGGCACACGCGATCCCGCCGTGACCGGCATGCCGTCGATGGCGAACAGGTCCTTGACGGCAACGGGTACGCCCATGAGCGGACCGAGATCCGCCCCGCTGGCGAGCAAGGCGTCGATGGCTTGGGCCTGAGCCAATGCGGCACCCGCGGCGACGTATTCGAAGGCACCCAGCTTTGGATCGAGTACCTCAATGCGTGACAGACAGGCGCGGGTCACGTCTTCCGCACTGGACTCGCCCGTGCGAAGCCGGCGACCGAATTCATCCAGACTGCAGCCGTCGAAAGGGTCCGAAGCCAACGTGCGTGCAAAGTCAGCAGTCATGTCGAGTGATGTTCGTGAGCTGAAAAGACCAACGTAGCTCATTGCAAGCTTGCTCACCCTATAAATAAGCTGTCAAAAAGCCCGCCGGCTGCTTGCTGACCGCAACGCTGACGATATAGGCAAATACCAGCAGTGCCATCAAACCGGCAGTGGCGCGTACGATGGTTGATCGCGGGCCACGAAACAGAACCACGCCGAGCGCGATATACGCAATCAGACCGACCACCTTGGCGGTCAGCCAGTCGCTGTTGAAAAACGGATATTGCTGAATCAGAAACGCCAGCGTTAGGCCGCTGGCCAACAGCAGAGTGTCGACGATGTGCGGCGCCACGCGCAACCAGCGCCAGAGCCCGCGCCCGGAGAGCAAAACCCAGGCGCCGCGCGCGACAAATAAACTGATGCTCGCCGCCACGCAGACCACGTGGACCGTTCTTATTTGCAGAAAATACGCAGCGAGATGCATTGGGATATCGGCGATTTCCCTGGATTGGATCGACTGACTCGAAAGTTGCTGCGAGAGTACCGCGACTTTCGACGCTCAGCCTTGATCCGGATCAAGTGCACTCATCCTATCGGCGGGCACAATCGGTACACGACACAGTCGATTCGTACGACCGGCAAGCAACTGTAATCAGAGCATCAGAGGACTCGAAAGCTTGACTTTCGCCCCTCGCAATCCGAGCGCGCTTGATTGCGATATCTTATTTCGCAATCATGACATGAGGTGTTCCCGTAGTGCCGCCAAGCTTGGGATATGCAGTCGATAGCCTTGCATTTCGATCAGATCCGCCTCGACCAGCAGACGCAAGACGCGCGACAGCGTTTCAGGCGTAACTGCGAGCTTGGCTGCGATCAACGATTTGGAGACTGGCAGCGTAATGGTGGTTTTATCGACATCACGCGCCGATACCAGGCTGATCAGATAATGGACGATGCGATAACGGCTATTTTGTAACGTGAGCGCTTCGATTTCGTCCCAGTGGGCCTGGATGCGCTCGGTCATGCAGGCCAGCACCGTCCGACAGGTGGCAAACGACGCCCTCATGATCTCGAGATACGCGATGGACTCAATAGCGACCAGGACACCCGAGCCCAGACCTCGCGCATGGACTGGGTACGCGGGGATGTCCATGAACATGATGCTCTCGGCAAAACTCTGGCCGGGCTGAATCAGCCGCATGATCTTTTCATGTCCTCCATCCGAGACGCGATAGAGTTTCACCGTGCCACGATGCAGTAGAAAAAACGCGCCGGCTTCATCGCCACGCTGGAACAGTGATTGGCCTGCGGAAAACGCCTGAACATGAACATGCGGCAACAAACGGGCATGCTGGGCGTCAGTTAAATTCGCGAACAGATAGTGCGTTCGCAAATCCTGTATGACCGCATTCTCGGCGGCGCTCATCGGAAAACAATCCTGTCACGCATGAATCGGGGCACGTTCGACACCTCGTTCAAATCCACTCAATCATTTGGCTCATGATAGGCATAATTGCCTATCGGGCGCTCGCCTTCGGCTCGGCGGTGTTCGACCAACCCCTGGCCACCTACCCCTGACAGACACATTATTGCTTGAAAGTCTTGATATAGATCAAGGCTAACATCGCCCACGCGCGATAAGATTCCAACGTCGACCTAAATCGGTGGATCGGACCCGTGGTTTCACTGTTCGGGCTCGCGCGAACATTATCTTAAACGTGAGATATGGCTGCGGATAGACCCAGAGCGATCACGGGAGAAAAGCGACGATTGGGGTCGGTCTATCCGAATCACGCGCTTTTCTCAGCGCCCCATCGACTCTTTTTTCTGGTCGGCGCCATCCAACTCGTAGCGAGCGTACTCGTGTGGCTGATCATATTGATCGGTCTATATACCCCTGCGGTGCCGACTCTATCACTAACCGTTGACGGGATATCAGCGCATAGTTTCTTGATGCTGTACGGGCTGTTCACCTTCTTTGTCTTCGGATTTTTGACCACCGTGTTTCCCCGTTGGCTGGCGACCGAAGTGATTGACCCGCGCCGGTACGTTGTGATCGCTATTTTATTGGCCGCCGGTATCGCCGGCTATTATCTCGGGCTGTTCACCCGCCGCGATATAGCCTTCGTGGGCAACATGATTTTTGTTGCCGGCTGGGGTCTGGGCTTGTGGACGCTAGTGGGAATCTGGCGGCGATCCAATCATCCGGACAAGCGTTTTGCCCTCTTCCCGCTCACCTGCGCGACCGCGGGCTGCGCCGGGGCGATCGTCTACGCGCTCTGGCTGTGGACATCGCGACCTGAATTACGCCAGGCCGCGATCGCGATCGGTATGTGGCTCTATCTCGTACCCTTGATCGTAGCGGTCAGCCATCGAATGATTCCGTTTTTCAGCGCTCGCGTGCTGAACGACTACACCGTTGTCAAACCCGACTGGACACTACCGGCCACGCTGCTCTGTGTGACAGTGCATTGCCTATTGGCGATCATCGGTCAACCCGAATGGACCGTGTTGGCGGACCTACCGCTGGCACTACTCGCCGGCTGGCACAGCGTTCGCTGGGGGCTGGTTCGCAGCTTGCACGTACCGCTGCTGGGCATGCTGCACATCAGCTTTGCCTGGCTGCCCGTGGCGATGGGTCTATACACCGCGCAACGTCTGTTGCAATTGACCGATGCGCCGTTCGACCTCGGTATGGCCCCGCTGCACGCGCTGGGCATCGGCTTTGTGACGAGCATGGTCGTAGCGATGGCGTCCCGGGTCAGTCTTGGACACTCGGGCCGACCGCTGGTCGCCGATCGAATTATTCTGTGGACGTTCGTCATTGTCCAATTGACGGCTATTACGCGGGTACTCGCCGAAATTCCTTTGCCGGGGAACGGCTATGCCTACCTTGGACTGGTTTTGGCTACAGCTGTCCTCTGGCTCGCTGCGTTCATTCCCTGGAGCCTGCGCTTTGGCGCGATCTATCTACGGCGCCGCGTGGACGGCGCGCCCGGCTGAGGGCGCCGTGGTTGCGTCCGGATCACGACCTTACCAAGCTGGCGATGACTCGCCGCCAGGGTCGACGGGCCCCTATCGATTCCAATGAGGCCCCCGATGTTTGTCAAAAGCTCTGATCAAGTTGCGCCGAAGACGCTATTCAAACGCTTCCCGGTACCCAAAAACTTTCACGCGACACCTGAATCGCGCATTGGGGTGGGCAAAACCTGGCCGGCGCCGGCACGCGCGACGCACACCAAAACGCTGAAAATTTACCGCTATGACCCAGACAGGGGCGCAAACCCACGGATCGACACGTTCGAAATTGATCTGGACGACTGTGGCCCGATGCTGTTGGACGCCTTAATCAAAATCAAGAACGAAATCGATCCAACGCTCACATTCCGCCGCTCCTGTCGCGAAGGGGTCTGCGGCTCCTGCGCCATGAATATCGACGGTACGAACTGGCTAGCCTGCATCCGCCCGCTAACGGAGGTCGCCGACCCCGGTACCGTTTACCCGCTGAATAACATGGAAATCATCAAGGACTTGGTGCCCGATCAAACCCATGTATTCGCGCAGTACGCAGCAATCGAACCCTGGCTGAAAACCGACACGCCACCACCGAGCCGCGAACGTCGCCAATCGCCGGAAGAACGCCGTCAACTCGAAGGTGATTATGAGTGCATCCTTTGTTTTTGCTGCACTTCCTCGGCATTGGCAGACGCGATTGATAGATAGGTCGGCGCGATCACGCGACACGCGCTTGTAAGCGCAACTTCTTCAAGTGGAGAAGGATCATTGCATGCACAGTCCAACGCCAGCACAGATCATGGGCTCCCCACGCCAACAACGCCGCAGGACGCAACGCTCTATACGGGGGCGGAAGCGTTTCCGCGCGATCATCGGCTATATCCGGCGACCAGATGGATTAACCGCTACGGCGCGAGCCGCACGATGAACCTGCATGTCGATATCGTCAGTGCCGAAGGCGAAGTCTACGCGGGGCCGGCGGCCATGGTGTTCGTGATTGGGGAGATGGGCGAGTTGGGCATTCTGCCGCAGCATGCGCCGTTGCTCACGCGTATTCGCCCGGGGCCGGTCCGCATTTGCCACGACGACGAGCCGGAAGAGCTATTGTTCGTCTCGGGCGGGCTCCTCGAAGTTCAACCGCATCAGGTCACCGTATTGGCCGATACGGCCGAGCGCGCGGCCGAGATTGATGAAGCCGCGGCACAACGCGCCAAACGGCGAGCCGAGGACACAATCTCCAGCGCCGCGGATCAGGTCAGTCTGGCGCGCGCCCAGGCCGAACTAGCCGAAGCCGTAGCCCGCCTCGAGATCGTCAAACGGATCTGGACCCAATTGCCCTAGATACCATCTTGCCGCCTCCGCACCAAGGGGCTCATGTAGCGCCTTGGGGTTGATAGGGCGTCTGGTGCTTAAGCACGCCATACGCGAGATGGACGAGCTTGCGCATGGCGCCGCCGAGGGCGCTCATATCGCTTTTACCGCGTGCTGTTAAGCGTTGATACTGGGCCGCGATATCCGGGTTGTGTTTGGTGCTGACGATGGCGGCCATATAGAGCAGTTGTCGCAGTTTAGGATTACCGGCCTTGGATAGACGCGGCGGTCCATGGACCGAACTTCCCGAATCCCACGGCACCGGGATGACGCCGATGAAGGCCGCGGCTTGGCGGGCACTGGTGAAGTCGCGGCTTCGCAGTGTGGCCAGCAGGCGCCGCGATACGGTGGGGCCAATGCCGGGCACCGACTCTAATAAAGCGCGATCTTTTTTCAGCGCGGGATGGCGATCGAAATGATCGTCAATATCGCGCGTCAACCGATCGCGTTCGGCCCGTAGCGCGTCGAGCACCGTATCGATCGACGCGATGATCTCTTCGGCCTGAACGACCTCGGCCTTTTCCCGGCGATTGCGCTCGCGTTGAATATCCTTATCGAGCGCCTCAAGACGGGCGAGACGCGCCTTGAGTCCACGCACCGCCGCAGGTTCGGGTTGCCACAGCCGCGGGCGACGAGCCGCCCCATAGCGGGCCAGAACGACGCTGTCTTTCCGGTCGTTCTTGCCGCGCACTCCCAGGCTTTTGGCAAACTCCCGGACCTGCGCGGGGTTCATCACGGACACGCCCAAACCGGCCTCATAAAGCGCCTGAGCCAAGGCTTCGTGATAAATCCCGGTCGCTTCCATGATGATGTGGATTTGATCGGCCGGCGTGCCGGTCTGCTGCGCCAGCCAGTCCAATACAGCCGCGTGCCCCGCGGTGTCGTTGCCAAAGACCTTGGTCTTGACCTTGACCCGATCAGGATCCCGCAGCCAGGCACAGTCGAATTTGCGTTTACTGACGTCAATGCCGATGTAGACGGTCATCTCGTGCCTTCTCCTTGTTCGTGCAGTCTCACCGCGCCAGCGGGGACTTGGATACCATTCACGTTTGCGAGATGAAAAATCGGTCGGGGGCATGATCTAACGCGCAAGCTATAAGCTTCAGGGTCTGTGGATGCTCACCCGACCGAGCACCGCTGACTGGTAGCTAATCAGTCAGCTTCGGCAAGACACAAGGGTCTGTCGTCATGAGCTTTTAAGCAACAACATGAATCCTGCACCGGGCATCCCTAGGCTTGGATACAGCTTGCTGCAGCAGGTTTTTCTTCGGGTGAATGCTTTGGATCATATGCCGGTGCGCGATGTAAACCGCCCCGGTTCCCTTTCGCTTGGCTCCTAGCAGGCTCCTGGAATCGAGGCCTTTCAGGAGCACTTCATGGCAAAGATCAAACTAACCAAGAGCGTTGTTGACGCGGCTCAAGCCCAGACCTGCGACGTTGAACTCCGGGACACAATCGTTCCGGGTTTCCTGTGCAAGATCACACCCACCTGCCGCAAGGTTTTCATGCTTGAGTATCGCACGAACTCGGGCGTGCGCCGCAAACCTGCGCTTGGCCAGTTCGGCGAACTGACCGTCGAACAAGCCCGGTCGCTGGCCCAAGACTGGCTGGCCGAAGTCCGGCGCGGTGGCGACCCCGGACATGACAAGGCGGAGGCCCGGAAGGCACCGACTGTCAAGGAACTGTGCAGCCGGTTCATGGAAGACCACTCCAAGTTACACAACAAGCCCAGCACGCAGAAAGGCTACCAGTATCAGATTGACCGCTTCATCGTTCCCGCCTTCGGCAGCAAGAAAACCCATGAGGTCACGCGCCAAGACATCACTGCGCTGATGAAGCGTCTTGAGAAATCGCCTACGCAGGCCAACCACGTGCTGGCTTGCGTCCGCAAGATGTTCAACCTGGCCGAACTGTGGGCCTACCGGCCCGACGGCTCGAATCCCTGCCGCCACGTACCCAAGTACCCGGAGAAAGGCTCGACTCGCCTTATCACCGACGAACAGATGATCAAGCTGTTCGCTTATCTGGACAAGGCCGAAGCCGAAGGACTGGAGCATCCGACCTATCTGCTGGCCATCCGTCTGCAATTCGAGTTCGCCGCACGCATGTCGGAGATTCTGCTGTTGCAGTGGGACTGGATCGACCTGTCGAATGGCCGGGTGGTCTGGCCGGACAGCAAGACCGGCGATATATCTAAACCGTTGAGCGCCGAGGCCCGCCGCTTGCTGGAGAACGCACCCCGCTTTGGCGAATCGCCTTTCGTCTGCCCGGCTACTCGCAATCACAACAAGCCGCTCAGCCCCCACGTCTACTACGACGCGTGGCGACGTATCCTCGATCACGCCGGTGTACCGAGAATCGGCACCCACGGCATCCGCCATCGCTCGGCGACTGATGTTGCCAATTCGGGCATTCCAGTCAAGGTCGGCATGGCTTTGACCGCGCACAAGACTGCGGCAATGTTCATGCGCTACGTGCACACCGAGGATGACCCCCAGTACGCAAGGCCGCCGAATTAGTAGCGAGTCAGCGCAAATCGGTGGTTGGCGCCGGCCGGAATCGAAACAAGTGAACGCCTGAACGGCGGCAAGCATCCCGCGCCGCCGGCTCGATGGTCGTATCGCCGTCACGACCATCGGACCGGTCGTTTTCTCGCACGAACACCACTTTATAGACAGGGAATGTGCGCCTGTTTCGGGGGATATAGTTTTGGAGACCAACGACCGCACATCATCAAGCGGAAGCACTTTGCGCGGTGGCAGGCGGGCTAAAACCGGTGCCGAGCACCGGACTCAGAGGTAGCCCGCTCGATCATCAACAGACCACCCAAACCCGCATGGTTAAAGGGATTCATTTTGGTTGAAACAAGGCCCTACCGTCGCTTTTACCGTCAGATCCATGGCGCTTTTTACTTCCGCGGGAAATGGAACGTTTTGCGGGGCGTCAACTCCAGCGGCTTTATTATCAACTCGGCGTCAGTTTACTGGATAGGCGCGCTTTCGTCATGCGCCAAGAAGCAGCGATGGGAAACCTATGAACCGCCCCGGGAATGCTGGAGACTCCAACTCTTGAGAGAATTGGAGCATGAAACAGCGGAAACCTTATTCCCCGGAAGTCCGTGAACGAGCGGTTCGCATGGTCTTTGAGCATCAGGCGGACTACAGCTCGCAGTGGGCGGCGATCGGTTCGATCGCCGGCAAGATCGGCTGTACGCCCGAGACGCTGCGCAGTTGGGTTCGCCAGGCCGAACGGGACCGCGGGCTGCGCAATGGCCAGAGCACGGAAGAGCGCGAGCGCATCAAGGCGCTTGAGCGTGAGAACCGTGAGTTGAAACGGGCCAATGAGATCCTGCGCAAGGCTTCGGCCTATTTTGCCCAGGCGGAGCTCGACCGCCGACACAAGTGATGGTGACGTTCATCGACGATTATCGCCGGGTCTACGGTGTCGGGCCGATCTGCCGTGTGCTGCCGATCGCACCGTCGACCTACTATGCCGCCAAGGCCCGGCAAACCGACCCGGCTCGCCGTTCGAAGCGGGACCGACGTGAGAGGGTCTTGAGCGACGCCATCCAGCAGGTCTGGGAGGCCAATCGTTGCGTCTATGGCGCCCGCAAAGTCTGGCTGCAGTTGCAGCGTGAGGGTTGGTCGGTGGCTCGGTGCACGGTCGAGCGTCTGATGCGTCAGATGGGCTTGCAAGGCGCTGTGCGCGGGCGCACGCCGAAAACGACCACTTCCGACCCCAACCAACCGAGCCCGGGCGACCACGTCCAGCGTGACTTCACAGCCGCCCGACCCGATCGGCTCTGGGTGGCCGATTTTACGTACTGCCCGACCCGGCACGGCTTTGTTTATGCAGCGTTTGTTATCGATGCGTTCGCGCGTCGCATTGTCGGCTGGCGCGTTTCGAGCGCCCCCAACACGGGCCTCGTGCTCGACGCGCTCGAGCAGGCCATCCATGACCGGCAACCCGGCCAGCGCCTGATTCAGCACACCGACCGCGGGGTGCAATACCTGTCAATTCGCTATAGCGAACGCCTGGCGGATGTCGGTATCACCCCGTCGGCCGGCCGCGTCGGCAGTTCATACGATAACGCGCTGGCCGAGACCGTGATCGGCCTGTTCAAGACGGAAGTCATCCGTCAGCACGACGGGCCGTGGCCTCACCTTGCCGCCGTCGAGTTCGCGGTGCTGGACTGGGTCGACTGGTTCAATAATCAGCGGCTGTTCGAGCCGATCGGTGATATGCCGCCGGCCGAGGCTGAAGCCAACTTCTATGACACAATCGCCGGGTCTGCCAAAGTGGCATGACTCAAACCCACGAGTCTCCGGTAAACCCGGGGCGGTTCACTACTTAGCTTAATCTAGCCATTCGTCCCCCCCTGAGGAAAAACGACCTTAATCGCTCTGCAAGAGCCTCTTTAAATTCGACAAAATCTTCGCGCGCACTACCTCCACCGGCGATCCCGCACAGGAGGCGATCATTTCGACGGCACGGCCTACGTCGCCTGGCTTGATCGGTTTGTCATCGCGAGTAAGGAAAGGCCCGTCTGTCTCGGTCAGAACACGGTCGATCGGTATTTCGCGTATTACGCGCACACCGCTCGCGGAGGCGAGCATGCCCTCGTTCACAGAGAAATAGCAGCCGCGATCAACGGCCCTACGCACAGCAGCCTTACTGCCAGTGAACCAATGCAAGACGACGCCTGCCCGATCCGGCGGCAGATGCTCGTCAAGCATGTCCAGGATGGGCTTCGTCGCCCTTACGCTGTGCAGACTCAGGATCTTATTGCCTTGCTCCGCACAGGCTCGAAGAATCCTCTCAAAGATCAACCTCTGCAGCTCGAACGAGCGATAGTGAGCGGGTCCGCGATCAAGCCCGACCTCCCCGACGTAACGCGTCCGCGGCAAGAGACTCTCGAACAGGTCGATCTCCAGGTGCCGGTCGGCGACGAGCTGCGGATGTAGACCGAGCCCAACCCTCACGAAGTCGCTGTCCGCGGACAGTTCGACGTTCCTCTCAAACGCCTTCGGGGTGGTCGTGACGGCCAAGGTCGCCACGCGCAAGCGATCGCAGGTCGCGATCGCTTGCGCGAGGTCTGGATAAAGGTCGAGATGCGTATGGAAGTCCACGTAATCGGGCCGCATGGTCAGCCGCCCGGCCGTGCCCGAACACCCCTCAGGAGCTCGGCGACTTCAAGGACGCCGCGTCGAAACACATCGGCGTAGTCCTGTATCGCGTCCGGCTCGTCATGAAGCGGGCCGGGCTTGTGGACCAGGATCTTCGCAAGACCTGGCTTTGCATTGATCCGCTTGGCCATCAGTTGGAACGATCGGATGTGCTCCCCCTCAGGCTGGTCGGAGGCCAGAACTTGCCCTTTCAGATGCTCAACCATGTAGAGCGTCTCATCGTCTCCATCAAGGCCAACCTCAAGCGAGGCTCTACGGATCAGGCACGGGACGCAGTAGCCACAGTGCCGAGGGGAGAGCTTCTTGTAGCGCGCCTTCGCCGGCGATGAGCACGACATGGAGTTCGCCACTATCTTCTCTAGGAAAGCCTTGTCCGCACAGTTAGCGACCATCTCGCCCTTCGTCATGTGCCTGTATGGGTTGTTCAGTTCGACGTCGAGGGCGAGGGCCTCGATGAGCCTCTGCATACTCGCGATGAAGTGCGGATGCGCCGTTCGCGTGCTCAGCGCCCCAAAGCGCAAGGGGTCTAAGGGTACATTGAGCGCGATGAGGCCGTTCTCCGGTATGTCGACGGTGATCCGTCCATCGATCGCCGACGCAGCCAGCGTCGCCAGCGAGTAGAAGAGGAAGGATCGTCCCCTCTGCGTATTCTCCGTCTGCCCAGTGGTGAGATGGTGCTTGTCGAAACCGAGCCTCACCCGAAGGCTCTTGAAGGCTTCTTTGCCGAACCGGGTTTCCAACCGGTTAAGGACGTAGGCCTGGGCTTTCGCCGTCTCGCTGTCCCAATAATGGCTGACGAACAGTGGACGCTACTCACCGCCGCTCAGAAGATCGACTGCGCCGACGAGACTATCCAAACCACCGGACAGCAGGCTGACCTTCGTCAGTCCATCGATCGCCAAGCGCTTTGGAGCAATAGCGAGGATCTTGGTCCTGCTCGTCCGGTCACGGAAGAAGACACGCCACCGATCGCCGGTGAGGAAGCGCAGCATCGCCTCGATCGATCGTGCGCTCGCGGTCCAGGCCGAGGGGGCGGACACGGGGACGTAGAGATCGATCTCCCTTGTCCAGCCGTCCTGTGCGTTCAATTTTCGAGAGACTCTCGTATCGCCGGCGTTGACGAGCGCCGCGAGGACGACAAGGTCGATACCCTTCTCGGAAGGTTGTAGTCCGAGGGAGGCGAGTTGGTCCAGTGCGTGACCGATGCCGAAGCCCATGCGCCGGTCACCATCCAGGAAATCGATCTCGAATACGTCAGCGTCAGGCTGGACGGTTTCGACGCTACTCGTGTCGTCGGGGCCGAGCCGGCCGATCAGACTGAACCTTCTCATCCGTCATCTCCCAAGGCCTTGACCAAATCGAGTGCGGCGCCATAGAGATCGTCGACGAAGCTATCGACGACCGCCGCATCAAGATCGCTCAGATCGGTTTCGCGCGCGTCGAACTCGTCGCGAACGCAGCCCTCGATGAAGTCATGCAGCATGGCCTGCGCGCGTTCGACTCCGGCGACATCCGAAGGCGCCGCGATGGCGTTGGTCCCGACCTCGTTCAAGATCTTGCCCTCGATCGACCGGCTCACCACCCCGATAAAAAACTCGCGCAGATTGTCCGCGGAGAGTTCATCGAAGTTGCCGACGCCAGAGGCAGCAAGGTCGGCGACCGTCTCAAGCATCGCGTCCCTCGCGATCGCCTCGTCGATGGTTCCGCCCGCGGGACACAGCATATCCGTCAACGCGACGAACACGTCCTCGGCGGGAGCGCCCGCCATACCCTCAAGGTTGAACCGCCTCAGCGCTTCTGCCGGTCCTTGGTTGGCGAAACTCCTTGCGAGGCCGGCCACGCCGCCGGCCATAGCACGGGAGTTGGGCATACGGCTCGCCGTAGACCGTCCGCCGCCGCTGGCTCGCACATATCTGCCGGCACCGCGCCTCAGTGCTCGCTCATCGGACGTTCGCGCCCCCCTCGTCATGTTCCCGCGCGCGCCGCCAAGACGCGAACTCGCCGGGATCCGAGGTATGGGTGGGTATGACTGCGCCGGTGTTGCGCCGGGCTGGGCGAGCGGCGTCTCCCCATTCTGATCCGGCCCACCGATCCCGTCGCCGTCCGCGGAGTCCGGCTCGGCGCTATCGGGCGCGACCGCGGGTGGCGAAGCTGGTTCATCGACCCAACTTGGAACCAGTCCGTTCTTTGAGCCGCCGAATGTTCCCGAGGTTCCCATCAGGGGCGCTTCCGCTTGCTGGAAAGTTTCATCGCCGCAGTCGCCGCCGCCCTCAGCTGCTTGTTGTCATCCTGGTCAGCCCATCCCTTGAGCGTCGTCGCAAAGTCCGATGCGACTTCGGCTTCACTGAACACTGACGCCCAGCCGCTGACCACCCACGGGCCGAGCTTGGAGATTGGAAGATCCTGCACGAAGGAGAGCAGCGGCCGCTGCAGGAAGGGGTGTTGCCGCGCGATTTCGGCCAAGCCCTTCACGCCCACAGGCTCTTGGGTCAGGTCTTCTGCGTCCCTGACCTTGGCGCGCAGTGCATCAAAGACCTGCTCAGCTTCGATCGACTGAAGGCGAGCGACTTCCGCCGCGGCCTGCTTCACCTGTAGGGGCGAGCCCTGAAGCTTCGCGATAAGCTCATCCAATTCGCCCAGGGAAGTGACTGCGCCGAACACGCTTCGCCGGTCCCGGGTTACGAAGACGTATGGCCTGAGATCGTTCTCGGCGAGCGGCGGATCGATAGCGGCCCACTGCTTCGCCCATTCGAGGTTCGGCCAATCGGGAAGGGAGACCTCGGCGGGCAGAGCCTTCTCCTTCCCTTTTTCCGATTTCGCTTCCTGGTCAGGAGGCGGGGCCGCGACGGCGGCTTCAAGCGCTGCCAGCTCCTCCGACGCACCGGTGTTCGCGGAGCCGCGCGCCATCGCGTCGTAAAGCTCCGGGGCGAAACGCTCCGCGAGCATGATCTTGGCTAGCACCGAGATGTTCAGCTCGTCGCGGAAGCCGCGCTCTTCGGCGATGGCCAGACGTAGCATCATCGTGTTGATGAAGCGCTTTATTTGCCTTGGATTGCCCCGCGCACCTTCCGCCAAAACCGGCGCGATTCGACCGGCTAACTCCATCGCCCGCTCGACCTCGGCCGGGACACCGCCTAAGGCCTTCTCGACCGCCTTCCGATCAAGGCCAGGGCCCTTCCATGGGCGACGCAATACCTCGCGCGCCAGCTCGGTCAGCTTCTGGAACTCGCCCGACTCCTCGCCGCAGGCGTTCAGCACCAAGAGCAGAGTCACGTAGATCCGCGTTTCGGCATATCCGAGCGAGGGTAGACGGAACGGAACCTGGATCAGTTTCTCGAGATAGTTGCGGGCGTAGGTGGCCGGCCCAGTAGCCACGGGCAGGTCCGGGAAATGCTGCCGCACGGCGTACTCAATCATCCCCTCATCCGCCGCGATGACGAAGGCCGCGCGCGGTACGAACAGGAACAGCCTGATCGCTTCCAGCGTCTCGATTGCTGTGTCCGGGAGGCACCTATCAAGGTCGTCGACGAGGACGATCAGGCGATCAATCCTGGCGTGCTCCAAGAGTTCAGCAAACTCCTCCCGGAAGGCATGCATCTGTTCAGACGCATTGTCCTCGGCGACTTCGCGCAGAAACTCGTTCGAACCATCTACAAGTGCGGCGACGGTCTCCCGCGACACATCCTCGGCGCCTTTACTGATGAGACTCCGCGCAGCCGCGCCCAGATCCCTGATCGTCTCGGGGTGCGGAATCCCGGTGGCCAACGTCAAGCCATACGCCCCCGCCTTGCGCGCGAGCTTCATCCAGTCGACCCGCCTCAAGACCTTCTTCGCCTGCTCGGCGACCTTCTGCGACGTGGGGCGCTTGTGACGCAGCTCCTCAACGATCGTTTCGATCAGGACCGCCTTCGCGTCTTCGAAGCCCTGGAACAGCCAGCCGTTGAACCGTACACAGAGCACGCGGTCGTCGTCGGAAAACGTCTCCTCCACCATCATGAGGACGCTGGATTTGCCGGCACCCCAGTCGCCGTGGACGCCGACGCTCAAGGGTTCGTCCGACTTCTCGTTCACCAGACGGACTACCGTCTTGGCGATCGCCTCGTAGTACAGAAGATCGACCGCCGTCTCATTGTCGGCGACGATCATCTGTCGAGCCTCACACGCAACCGTCTCGCGCGCTCTGAACCGCCCCGGGTTTACCGGAGACTCGTGGGTTTGAGTCATGCCACTTTGGCAGACCCGTCGATTGTGTCATAGAAGTTGGCTTCAGCCTCGGCCGGCGGCATATCACCGATCGGCTCGAACAGCCGCTGATTATTGAACCAGTCGACCCAGTCCAGCACCGCGAACTCGACGGCGGCAAGGTGAGGCCACGGCCCGTCGTGCTGACGGATGACTTCCGTCTTGAACAGGCCGATCACGGTCTCGGCCAGCGCGTTATCGTATGAACTGCCGACGCGGCCGGCCGACGGGGTGATACCGACATCCGCCAGGCGTTCGCTATAGCGAATTGACAGGTATTGCACCCCGCGGTCGGTGTGCTGAATCAGGCGCTGGCCGGGTTGCCGGTCATGGATGGCCTGCTCGAGCGCGTCGAGCACGAGGCCCGTGTTGGGGGCGCTCGAAACGCGCCAGCCGACAATGCGACGCGCGAACGCATCGATAACAAACGCTGCATAAACAAAGCCGTGCCGGGTCGGGCAGTACGTAAAATCGGCCACCCAGAGCCGATCGGGTCGGGCGGCTGTGAAGTCACGCTGGACGTGGTCGCCCGGGCTCGGTTGGTTGGGGTCGGAAGTGGTCGTTTTCGGCGTGCGCCCGCGCACAGCGCCTTGCAAGCCCATCTGACGCATCAGACGCTCGACCGTGCACCGAGCCACCGACCAACCCTCACGCTGCAACTGCAGCCAGACTTTGCGGGCGCCATAGACGCAACGATTGGCCTCCCAGGCCTGCTGGATGGCGTCGCTCAAGACCCTCTCACGTCGGTCCCGCTTCGAACGGCGAGCCGGGTCGGTTTGCCGGGCCTTGGCGGCATAGTAGGTCGACGGTGCGATCGGCAGCACACGGCAGATCGGCCCGACACCGTAGACCCGGCGATAATCGTCGATGAACGTCACCATCACTTGTGTCGGCGGTCGAGCTCCGCCTGGGCAAAATAGGCCGAAGCCTTGCGCAGGATCTCATTGGCCCGTTTCAACTCACGGTTCTCACGCTCAAGCGCCTTGATGCGCTCGCGCTCTTCCGTGCTCTGGCCATTGCGCAGCCCGCGGTCCCGTTCGGCCTGGCGAACCCAACTGCGCAGCGTCTCGGGCGTACAGCCGATCTTGCCGGCGATCGAACCGATCGCCGCCCACTGCGAGCTGTAGTCCGCCTGATGCTCAAAGACCATGCGAACCGCTCGTTCACGGACTTCCGGGGAATAAGGTTTCCGCTGTTTCATGCTCCAATTCTCTCAAGAGTTGGAGTCTCCAGCATTCCCGGGGCGGTTCACTCCTGAAATGCGGCCTCACCACCCTCGAGAACGTCGCAAACCTCCTTCCTGATCTCTGCGTTTTCAAGGCCTCCGGATCGATAGGTGATTGGCGGCAATGCTTCATGGGGATGCGGACCAGCTTCCGCGATGATGATCTGATCGGCATCGGTATTGATCACAAGATTCGCGTTGTGCGTGACCATGATTACCTGGCGATGTGACTTGGCTTCAATGAACAGCTGCACCAATTCGTCGAAGACCGATTTGGGGTCCAGATTCTCTTCCGGCTGGTCAATGAGAAGTGGCCGATCATCCTTGTCGTCCAGACCCAGGTAGAGAAGCAAAAGGACAATCCCTCGCGTTCCCGGCGAAAGCTTCCGGATGTCGACACCGTCGTACTCGATGCCGTACCGGATATCGATATGGTCCGTACCGAACAGCCACTGAGCGAAACGCTTCGACCATGTGCGAAACTCTGCCTGGTCAGTTCGCGCCACTGGCGAATGATCCAGCAAGTCCTTCTGGTAAAGCCGTCGGAACTCAGCCATCGCTGCGGTCACCGCAGCAGAATCCCCGGTTTCCCAAGCATCTCGCAGCACCTCGTTGGCTTTTTGCTGAAGCGTCCCTTTTCCACGGAAGGCACCGGTCTTTCTCAGATCAATAAGGCCATCTTCAGCCCCCTCTGCCCATCGCTCCACATCTGCAATGCGTGTGACAGAGAAAGAGAGCTTTTTCAGAGTTCCTGAAGATGCGGTAAGCCGCGCCATCAACGGCGCGTAAAGCTCCTCCAGAACCGATTGCTCAGCGACGAGCGCATCGAACGCCCTGCCATAGGCTGCCTCACGATCCGCCTGCAGTTGGCGAGCGCGGTCCTTGGCTCCTTTGGCGTCATTCAACTTTCCCGTTAACGTTTGTAGTGCCGCGGTCTCGGTCGTGATGTTTTTGGAGAGCGCGGCATAGCGGCGTTGTGCGTCCTTGTCGGCATTGACCAGCTTCTCCAGCCGCGCCATCTCCGCTTCCAGCACCGCCTGTGTAAGTGTGCTGAGATCAGTGTCATCGGGGAAACAGGCAGTGTTCGGGTCACCCGGCGGCGGTGCTGTTCCCTTGAGCTTGGTGATCTCGCCATCGACCCATTTCACATAGCTTGTGAGATTGTCATCGACCGGCCCCGTATAGTCGATCAGGAACGCGGCCCATTGGTCTTCTGACATTCCGCTGTGCTCATGGCGCGCCTGGGCTTGCCGAAGCTCCTCGGGCGCCTGGTTTCGGCGCATGTCTTTCACTTCGTCCTGCATGGCGAGAAACGTCTGCCGCTGCCCCGTGAGTTGACGAAGCTTTGCTCGGACTTGATTGGCGGCACCGGCCAAGTCCGTATGTCTCTGTGCTCTCTTCTCACTACCTTTCGATACCAGCTTGGCACGGTCGGCCGTATAGGCGTCCACCAGCTTCTTCTTCTTCGCCACCTCTGCCTCGTAGCTAGCGACGAGTTTCTCCTTCTCCAGTTCTGTGCTGATGCGATCAGAAATCTGGGCAACTGCTTCAGCCTCCCTGGCGCGAGCGAGGCGATGCCTTGATGCGCGCTGCTCCAACAACTCGGCAAAGTTCAACGCACCATCTCGGGCATCGTCGGAATGCGCCTCGAAAATCACGCGTTCGATTTCACGGAGGAGTCCGTCTGTCAGCCCGTTTGAGGAACAGAGCTCTTCGACAAACTGCTGAGACAGATACCGCACGCGTTCGTAGCTGGCCGGCCCGTTGGCGTCCGAACCATCAAGCGCGCGCGTCTCGGATTCTCCAGCCGCCCACTTCACCTCGACTTTTGCGTCTCCGACAAGCGGGCGTGCCCGGACGAGAAAGGATGGATTTGCCCACTCGTCAGCCTTCCAGGCCTCCTCCGGGATCGAGTCGCAGCCGGCCGCGATCATGTCCGCCAGTGCTGTTTTTCCGGATCCACGGGCTCCGATAATTGCGACCAAACCCGGATTGAGCGGTATAGCAGGCGTCTTTATCCACGACGCGTCTAGAACTTCGATCCCGGAAATCACTTGAGAAGGCGTTGCGGACGCCGGCGGTTCGCTCCCAACATGCGCACGGTCCGCAGGATCGATACATGCCTGGCGCAGCGAGTCGAATTCGAGCCCACCCTTGATCCAAGAGAAGCGATCTCCGAACGGAGAAGCGACACTCTCAAGATCATGAGCATCGCTTCCATGAAGACAAGGCTTGAGACCACCATACATCTTACGAACTTCATCGGCAGACATCGAAGGCTTGCGGCCCAACCAGAATTCCCGCTGAGCCTCACTGCTAGCGAATATCACGTGGGCAAAGCCTTCGATCTCGCGCCGGATGGTTTGATCGGCGGCCTCTCGGACACCCGATGTTCCGTCGGTTGATCCGCCTGCCACGCCGATCAAAATGTTCTTTTTCGCCCAACCGCTCTCGGCATACACTTCCCGCAGTTGTTGGAAGTTGACCTTGAACTGACTCACTCCATAGGCAAGTGCGGCGCCATCGTCGGCGATGTTTGGGTCTGCCTTCTTCCCCAGCCTAATCAGATCGGCACGCGTGCAATCGAAGCGATCCTGCATTGCGTTGAACTGCAAGCGTGACAATAGCCGTTGCAGCTCATCGATGTGCTGTGGATCTTCGGGGCTCACAAACAGGTGCAAGTTGACGAAGCCGCCCTTTAAAGTTGCGACATCGAGCCTTACCTCCACATTGGGAAAGATGAGTGTGGCGTCCGGGAGTCTTCCCGCATCCCGGTGTCGCAAGACTTCCCGATAGGTGTCGGTGACGTAGTAGTCGGTGACGGCGATCGCCTCGATGACTGGGGTCGCCTGTTCAAGCGCCGAGAGGTAGTCCTCCCATGCATTTGGCCCGCTGAACTGGTTGTTCATGACGGTGCCGGGTGCATGGATATGCGGTTCCCACCTCCGCCATTCCGATCCGCGATTCAGCATAAGCCCCTCTCCCTTTTTTTATTTCCGAGTTTTTCAGCGCCATTTCCGCTTTGCCACTATTGATCCAGTTCGTTTTCCCGATTGGCCCGCGGCATTAAAAACCCAGAAATCTCCTCAAGAACTTGTGCGAGAGGTCCGGGATCAATTGCAACATCCTCGACGAAAGCACGCCACTGTCGCTGCTTCTGTTCATCTCTTGCAAATGCCGGCGAGAGCGCATCGGGCGGCTCGGTCGGAATCGCCGTCTTGCGCCGCACGAACGTTGCTGCGATCGCTTGTGCAAGCTTGTCATTATCGAAATCAAACGACCGGCTGAGTATCCAGATGTCATAAAAATCCTTCATCCGGCTGTTCGCACGCCCCAGCGCCACCATCGCCTGGAACTTCTCGGCAATGACCGTCTCTCGCGCATAGGCGCGCAGCCTCGGCGCGGGGAGATCCAGCATGACCGGATAGTCGACGACTTCAGCTCCGGGCTCCAGCGCATCCCCGAAACCGATATCGATCGTCAGGTTGACCCGGGCGCCTCCGACTGAGGCGATGCCGCGTAGCCGGAGACCGCCATAGTCGAGCTCTTCGCGAATGCGGTCGACACGCAAGGTTTCAGAATCGAAGACGACACCGTCTTCGGCATACTGAGCGAGGATGCCCCGGAACGTCGCCAGCATCGCCTCCTCACTTGGATCGCCGAAACCCAATAGATCGAGATCGCGCGTTCCGCGGTGCGGATCGTCGAACCAGCTCATCATCAGCATGGGCACCTTTCAGCACGAAAGCGATCCGCATAGGGTGATTGGGCTAAGCCGGAATAGAAGACGCTCCAACGCGAAGCGCGTGAGCACAAGATCGAAACTCTGTCCGTTCGCCTTGGAGAGCTTGAGAAGCCGGGCGCGCACGGAGGCCCGATATCTTGATCTCCTTAGCCATTGGTGGTCAGCGCCTCCAGGTAGGGGCGGATCACGGTGCCGACCCCGCCAGTATCCGCGCCCTGGCGACCTCGGCCGGCTCGCCTTTGCGTTGACGCAGAGCTTCCTGCAGCCTTCGAGCGCGACGGCGAGACCTATCTTGCCGCGATGCCGGAAGCAGTCGGCGACGTCTTCGCCACGCCGAACACCTTCACCGACACGCCCTCGATCACATGCGTCTCGACGCTTTCGACGAGCAGATCATCCGAGAAACGCAGCACACGAATCGGCATATCGCTTGGCTTCGGCGTCCAGTCGTTCCGGCCGATTGCCATCCACACCTTTTTCGGTAGCTGATCCGTGATTCCATGAAAAGCGAGTGCCGAACGAGGCAGATCACGCCCTTGGGAAAACGTTGCCGCTTCGGCAAGGCTATGGTTTGTATCCAGCTCGGCATCGGGAAGCTGGTAGAGTCCCGCGCGCCAGGCGGATCACCTCGCCCATCCCTCTCCATACGACTGACCGTTCGGCGGTCACTCCCGCTTCCCGGAGTTCACAAGGCGCAGAATCCCATGCGTCGCGAGGAGATCGCGGGCTATATCGCGCTGGGATCGCATCTGGTCATGATATGTATTCTCACACCTCAAGATCTATAGTGGTGTTTTTATATCACATGGACGACCAAAGAAAAATATGAAAGCACCGTTCAAGTCGCCGCTGGGCTTTAAGCCAGACCGCTAGCGAGGGCGTCTCTCTCCGAATCCACACAACAGGGGGGAATCGATGCCCCTGTAACTCATCCATTGACCGGCTTAAGACCACGACGGCTACGAGAAGAGCGATGTCCTTTGGGTTGGCGCTACGGCCGAGGCGCTGTAGAACACTTTGCTGCGTCTCGGGGTCCAGAAATCCGCAGACGCTCACGTGCCCGAGTTATCGCTGTGTAGAAGATCTATGGTGATGTTCTCTTCATGCATCAGTGATCACGATCTTACGGAGTCTACTCGAGGCCCTGTGCCTTGTGGATCGACACGGCGTAGGCTACCTGGAACGGCACGGTTGTATTGAGCGAGTCGTCGTCTTCGTCGCTTGTGTCGTAGTCGTAACACCCTGAAGCGAAACAGTCGAGCCGCGAATCCATTCGAGTTCAATCACCGACGACGCCGAATTCGCTGACTGGTCGGTCAAGCTCGACATCAAACTGAATCGGCTCTTCTGCACTGACATGCGCTAGAGAGGATGACTGCCGCCGACAAATCCGTTTCAATACAAGCTCCTACACAAAACAGAAGGGGTTTGTAGATGGCGGCAACCATCCCAAGTTGGATTGTTGGTCTGCGCGGGCAGTGCGTCAAGGGCGTGGCGTGGGACGAAGCTCGTGGCACGCTGGTGTTTCACTGCGACCGCGATCGCCGCTTCGTGCCGGTGGATCACCGGAGCGGCGCACGAGGCACCGTCAATCGACGGCTGCGTCGCGAGTTCAGGAATCTGCCGATCTGGGGCCGCTCAGTGACGCTCTCGATCGCGTACTGTCAGCTCAAGATCGGGGCGACGGATCGCCGTATGGAACGGCTGTCGTTCGTCGAGCCCGGCCATGGCTTCACACGCCGCTATGCGCGGTTTTGTCAGCCAACTGGGCTCGGCATATCAGCATCGCCGCCGTCGCGTGCTTACACCCGGCCTGGCGTGGCGTACGGTCAAGGCTATGGACGAACGGGCGTTGACGCGTGATCTGCCGGCTCTGGATCCTGGCGCCACTGACCGGCCCTGCGGCATCTGGGCGTCGACGAGGTCGCCCCGCGCCAAGGGCCATGATTATCTGACCATCGTCTACGACCTCGAGTCCGGCGATCTGGTATGGGTCACCGAGGGCCGTCGCAAGGCCGGCCTGACGGCGTTTTTCGATCAGCTCGATGAGCCCGTTGCCCAGGGCATCGAGGCCGTAGCCATGGATATGTGGAAGCCCTTTGAACAGGCGGTGGCCGAGGCGTTGCCGAACGCCGCCATCGTCTTCGATCGCTTCCATGTCATGCAGCAGTATTCGAAGGTGATCGATACCGTCCGCCGAACCGAGTTCAAGCGGGCAACCCACGCGCAAGCAGGTCTTGGTTTGGCAGCCGTTATCTGCTGCTCAAAAACGCCGAACGCTTGAGCGATAGCCAGGCCGCGCGACTCGATCGGTTGCTCGCCGTCAATGGCCCGCTTCAACGCAGTCTATGCCTTGAAAGAACAGCTCCAGCAACTGTGGCACGCCCCAGCGAGCTTCACCGTCATGGGCCAGCGCCTGGATGCCTGGTGTGCCTTGGCCGAGGCCACCGGGCTGGCCCCCATGAAACGCTTCGTGGCGATGCTACAGCGGCATCGCACCGGGATCTGCACTACGCGGCCCACCCATCACCACCGCCCGACTCGAAGGCGGGCCACGTCGCGATCGGGTTGATCCGTAAACGCGCTCGCGGACTGCTCGATACCGAATACTTCAAACTCAAAATCCGGCAAAGCGCAACGCCCGAACCACCCCTTGGCCTGTACGCTCTGACCGGATGATTGGCTCAAACCATGTCACAAGAGCCCATATCCTACGTCTCGCGCTTCGCCGACACCTTACGGAAAGCTGCACAATTAATCGAGGAAAGGCTCGCTCATGCGGGCCTTGCGACGTGACGCTAAATCAAATAATCGACGTAACGGAAAAATACTTGGCCTCGCACCCTGCCCCCTGAGCGCTGCGCCTATACCGCTTCCTATGTCACGCTTAACGCAATCAAACCCACGAGTCTCCGGTAAACCCGGGGCGGTTCAATGTCGTCAAACAACGAGAGATAGGTTCATCCCTGACCTTCACAGAATTGCCCTTGCGCCAGCGTATCCGAGTCGCACCGCTGTCGTCTGCTGACTGCCTTCCCACAGACGCCGGTTTTTTAGCCACCCGGCGCACCAACGAGCAACCTGCGACCCGAGTCAACGAAAACCGAGCGGAAGGAATATGCAGACTCCGGACATCGACGCGGCGCTACGGGCATGGACGATTGCGCCGGCACACATGACACAGGGCTCTAGCGTGCTGTACAGGGTGGCGCAGGACAACCGGTAATTCCCCGCCGCGGCGCAGGCCGCGCCGATCGCCACCATCTCCGCGTGCGCGGTCGCATCGCTGGCTGCGATCCGGCCGTTGCGGCCACGGCCAAGTTCGACATCGCCCCGCACGACCACCGTACCGACCGGCACTTCGCCAACTACCGCACCCTCCGCGGCCAGACCGATCGCGCCGCGCATCCAGCGCAGGTCAGCATCGGGATCGGCGGGCACGGCGTCGGTCATGACAGGCGAATGACTCACCGGTCGGCGCTTATTATGCCGGCTCGATACCCAGCGTTCGCGCCAGCGACTCGAGTTCGCCCTGCAGGAAATCCAGGCACAGGCGAACACGCGGGGCCAGATAGCGGCGATGGGCATAAATGGCGTGGATATCGGCACCCGGCATGGGGCAGTCGTCGAGCACCGTGGCCAAGCGCCCGGCCGCGATATCCTCGGCCACGTCCCAGATCGACTTGCACACCAGCCCGGCGCCGGCGGTGGCCCAGCGATGCGCGGTGCGCCCGTCGTTGCAGGAGAGTCGACCTCCCACACGTACCGACGGCCGTCGGCGAACGACCATTCGTTGCGCGGCGGATCGCCCATGACGATGCATTCGTGCTGTGCCAGCTCGTCGATGGTTCGCGGGTGTCCGTAGCGCGCCAGATAGGCCGGCGCACCACAGATCACGCGTCGGTTCGGCGCCAGGCGGCGCGCGATCAGATTGGAATCGGCGAGCGCCCGAATCGCACGGCGACATCGATGCCCTCCTCGGTCAAGTTCACGCGGGCATCGCCGGCATGCAGATGGATTGCCAACTCGGGATGCATCGCCGCAAGACGTTCGAGCAACGGTGCGAGCCGGTCGGCGAAGGCCACCGTGGTGGTGATCCGGAGCCGACCTGCTGCGCGGCGTGTTTCGCCCATGGCTTCGGCGTCGGCGGCCTCGATATCGGCCAGAATCTGTTCACAGCGATGCAGGTAACGGGCGCCTTCATCGGTCAACGACAGACGGCGCGTGGTGCGATGCACGAGCCGCGTGTTCAATCGGCGTTCCAGGGCCGACAGCCGCCGGCTCACCACCGCGGTTGACAACCCCAGCGCACGAGCCGCGGCCGCCAGACTGCCCGATGCCCCGATCTGGACGAAGGTCCGCATTTCCTTGCCAGCGTCGGCCACCCGCGATCTCGTCTTTGTGTTGATGCAACATTACATTGCTTGCGCGGGTCTTCACGCCACGCGGCGCAAGACTTACTGTCGGCGCCTCGGCATCAATACAAGCAGGGCGTTCATGGCATCGCTGGCACAAATCCGGGTTCGGGGCATCGGCGAGGCGATGGCCCGTCGCAGCGGCCGAGTCAGGTGACGCGGTGACCATCCCCTGATGGTTGGCTCGACCACGTCACCCTGCGGTACGGACGCGCTCAAGGCGACGCGCGATTTCTTCATCGCCCTGCTCGACTTGACCGTCGGCTATCGGCCGGATTTCGGTTTCCCCGGCTACTGGCTGTATGCCGGCGACGCCCGATCGTGCATCTGATCTCCGGCCCCGGCGGCGCAGCCGAGCGCGATGCCGAAACCATCGACCACACGGCTTTTATCGTCGACGACTATGCCGCCACTCGCGACCGGCTTGAGGCATGGGCCTGCAGTATTCACCGCAGGACTGCCGGAACTTGGCGAACAACGGCTGTTCACGTTCACACCAACCGGGATTCTGATCGAACTGGTCGCGTGCAGCCCCGGCGGGCTCGCGAACAATCCCCATGCCTAGGCGGGCGACCAGCTGCGGCACGAACTTTCATTCACGATCTATTCGAAAAGGACTGCTTCATGAGTTTCGATCAACCCACCGCCCTCGTGGCTGGCGCAGGCGGCATCATCGGCGATGCCACCGCGCGCGAACTTGCCGACCAGGGTTGGCGCGTGCGCGCCCAGGGCGCCGTGCCGTGCCCGATTTCGACACCGTCACGGCCGATCTCACCGATCCCGCGGCGACCCGCGACGCCCTGAAGACCGCCGCCGACACCACCCATCTGTTCTATGCCGCGCTCAACCCGGACGACGATCTCGCCGTCGAGGCCGAGCGCAACGGGCGCATGCTGGGCAATCTTCTGGATGGCCTGGACGCTGTCGGCGCGCCGTTATCGCGCGTGGTCATCTATCAGGGTTTCAAGATCTACGGCATTCATCTGGGCGGAAGGTGCGCACGCCCGCGCGCGAATCCGATCGCCGCACATGCCGCCCAATATCTACCAGGCGCAGGAGCCCAGCTGAAACAACGCGCCGAAAAAGCCGCCTGGGATTATGTCGCGCTGCGCCGGACGTGGTGGTCGGCGATGTCTACGGCAACCCGATGAACATTGCTCTGGTGATCGGTGTGTATGCCGAGATTTCCCGCGCGCTGGGTATTCCGCTGCGTTTTCCGGGTACGGACCAAGCGTACTCGCAGATGGTCCAGGCCTGCGATTCGCGGCTGCTGGCCCGAGCCAGCCTGTGGGCGGCAAATGAAGCCCCAGGCGGCGAGGCCTATAACGTGACCAACGTGGATACCTTCCGCTGGGAACGGATCTTCGAGGATGTGGCGAAGCATCTGGGCATGACATTCGCGCATCCGGTCCCGCTCACTCTCAGCGAGCACATGGCCGACAAGGCCGACCTCTGGCGTGAACTTGCCGATCGGCATGATCTGGTCGAACCCGATCTCCACAAATTGGTCGGCTGGGGCTTCGGCGATTTCATCTTCAACACCGAGACCGACGTGGTCTCGGATACCAATAAGATCTATCAGGCCGGCTTCACCGAGCGCATGGACTCGTCGGTATCCATTCTGGCAGCCATCGACGGGCTCAAGGCACGCCGGGTCATTCCGTAGACCGATTGAAAAACGCTCATGTGCATGACCCGCGACGAACTGCATGCGGCAGGCACACGGTATCAGCTACGGCCCGCTCTGCGGGCCATAGCTGATTTGTCAGTCGCGCGGAGTGGGATCAGCAAATGGGGCCTTGTCAGGCGGTCGTTTGCTGCGCCGCCTTCACATAGGCGTAAAGCGTTGGCTTGGAAATACCCATCATCGTGCAGATTCTGGCGATCGACAGTGTTTTTCGTGGCAGAGCTTGACCGCCAATGCCCGCTTGTCTTGATCGAGCACGGGCGGCGCCCGGGCGACTCCGGGCTGCCGTCAATCCCGCCTGCGTGCGCTCACGCACGAGATTGCGCTCGAATTCGGCGATCGCCCCAAACAGATGGAACATGAGCTTGCCGGCGGGCGTCGCGGTATCGATGGCTTCGTGCAAGCTCCATAGGCCCGCCTGCTGTTCTTCCAGATAACCGACCCAGGCAGTGAGATCCTTGAGCGATCGACCCAGTCGGTCGAGCCGCCAGACCACCAGGGTGTCACCTGCGCGCAGCTGCTCCTTGACCTTCTCCAATCCGGGTCGCGCGGCAACTGAACCGGAGATCGTGTCGACGAACACTTTCTCGCAGCCAGCTTCGGTCAGCGCATCCCGCTGAAGGTCGAGATTCTGTTCGAGCGTCGATACGTGCGCGTAGCCGATTTTCATGAGGGGACCTTAGAGGGAAACCCGGGGGAGCATCAGTACAGAAACTCGCAAACGACGCTCTTTGATTGCCCGAGTCAATTTAACCAACGATATTCAACGGATCAGGCCGCTCTTCTCAACGCGGCCGGAGGCCGACAACGATGGGTAAACAAACCCTCGTTTTGTTGCCCGCACCCGCGGGGTGCAATCCGTGACCCGGCCGGGCTTTGCATCGCCTCTCGCGGGTTGAACCCCGCGCTTTGCTTCGCCGTTATGTTCATCGCACTCTTCGCGATCACGAATCCGACGATATCCGGGCCAAAAGGAAGCGCAGACTCGAGCACGAACAGGACAAGTCGTCCAGTCCGTCCCCGGATCAAATACGGGATCCGCCGCGGCCGGCCCGGCTTTGCTGTCCGACAACACCCTCCCGGTTTAGTCGCGCCGCTGTCGTCGCGACTGGCATGGGCCCGGCGATTACCGGTGCGTCTTGCGCCACGCTCTGTCGTCATCTTCCCGAGCGCCATCAGGGCTGGCATACGTCGTCCAAATAGCGGCGAACAAAACACAAGTCGTCGATATAGCCTCGCCGCATGACCTCGAGCGCCGAGCGGCCCTCGAAACCCGGTGCGGTATGGGGACGCTTGATCCAACGATCCGCCTGCGCCTCATCGGAAAACAGGCGGTGCAAGGTGGTGTCGATGCCAAGCAGGTAACGGACGCGGTAGATTTGATCGGGCGTAAGTTCAGCATCCACACCCTCGGAAGCGGCCAGTTGATCCCGCCAATGTTGGACCCGGGCCACCGGCAGTCCACCCAGCAGGGTGGCCAGTTCGTCGTCCGAGAGTTGCCATCGCCGGCTCATCCGAAACACGGCCTTGACCGCTGTGGCGGATTCTCGCCCGCGCTGTTCTTCTTCGTTCTCACGATC